>JBOHOS010000170.1:0-4600 GCA_050731295.1 Nitrospiraceae bacterium
GATATCCCAAAAGGTCAGATTCATACTGGCACGGAGACAATTCTGGTCGTAGAAGATAAGCCGGATGTGAGGACACTCGTCTGTCGAATACTGCGGGAAAACGGCTACACCGTGTATGAGGCACGCCATGGGATTGAAGCGTTATTGCTCGACCGCGCACATACACAGACCGTGCATCTTCTGCTGACTGATGTCATCATGCCTCAAATGAGTGGACCGGAGGTCGCCAATCAACTGAAGGCAGTCCATCCGGACCTTAGGGTGATTTATATGTCTGGCTACACCGATGATGCGGTGGTCCGACATGGGGTGTCAGAAAAGGGCACACACTTTCTTGAAAAGCCCTTTGCCCCAGAGGCGCTCCTCCAAACTGTTCGGGGAGCGCTCGATTGCAGCGTGACGGGTTCCAGTTGATTTGCGCGCGATCAGCGAACTTCTGACTTAGTGAAGTGGTGAGGCCATGGGGGACGGGCTCTCCGACCGCGTCCGTGTGCGCTCGTCTCGCAAGACAGCTTCAAACCTGCGTGCGTTGCTCCCTATACCTCCTCATACCTCCTCGATGACTCACCCACCGTTATGATCTATCGGCATTCGATCTAGAGTATCTGAAATCGCATGCCAGTCTGGCACATTAAATGGCCATCGACGATTGACCTATCGGCGACTGGGTACACCATCCCAAGGAACTGGCGAGCCGGAACGTTTAGGAAAAGCGAGCGTCTTTGCACCCTCCGCACACACTACCGATGGGTTCTCGAATGGAAACCTCGTTCGACCTTGACGAGAGAAGAGGCCGGATTACACTTGGCGGCATGAAGAGTTGGCACACGAGCTCGCAAGGGATCGGATAGGGACGACGTAGCTTGCCATCCCCGCCAGAGAACAAGTCGGGAGCGATCGGGAACGAGGCGCCCATCCCACTGTTCTTATCCTCGATGATGAACTGTACTGAGGAGCTTCCTGCGATACAGGCTTGTGAAGATGCCGGCTAGGACGTGCTGGTAGCTCGGAGCGCCACGCTGGACTACGGTACGCATCCCGTTCCGATACTCAATTGAGGTGTTCGTGAAGAGGTAAGAGCTGGGTCACGTGAGGGCCAGCGACGGCAGCAAGAGGCGAGTGGTCTGGCGGTTGAAAGGTGGGTACGCGATGTTTAGATGTTTAAAGGATACAGTGCGTCAGCCTGTGTATCCTGAGGCCATGCTGTGTCAGACCGAGGGCCACAGTGGAACGGTCCGTGCGCCTTGGCTGCTCACGCGGGACTTCGGCCAACTCTGGTGGAGCCAGTTGATCTCTCAGGTGGGAGATGGCGCCACCAAGCTCGCCCTCGTCTGGTTTGTGTACTCGATTACGGGCTCGCCGCTTAAAACCACGATCATCGGCCTGTTGCAGACGCTCCCGCCCATCCTATTCGGCCCCCTGGTCGGGGTGTGCGTGGACCGATGGCCGAAGAAATGGATTATGATCGGCAGCGATGTGTTCCGAGCCCTGTTGATCGGCGTAATCCCCTGCCTCGTCTCGGTGGATCACTTCACGGTTGAACGGCTCTATGTCCTGGTCTTCTTGCACGCGATCGCCTCCGCCGTCTTCGGTCCAGCGCTGACTGCCGCCGTGCCGTTTCTGGTCTCGCGTCGTCAGTTCACCGCTGCCAACGCGTTGTTGCAGACCACGACCAGCCTGGGCGTGATCGTGGGGCCGGTCCTGAGCGGCGTCGGGATCGCGGCGCTCAGCTCGCAGGAGGTGCTCTGCGTCAATGCCCTCACCTACTTGGGGTCAGCCGCGTGTCTTTTGTCGATCCGGCTGGCAGGCGAGGCGGGGCCGCAGTCCCGGGGCGGGCCGGCCACGTCAGTGCTGGTGGATCTGGCGGAGGGGATACGGTTCGCGCTCATCAAGCAGCAGCGCATCCTGTTACTGATTGTCGCCGCCTCGCTGTACACCTTTGGAACCAGTGCCTTCTCCACGCTCTTCCCAGTGTTCGGGCAAAAGTTGCTAAACCTTGGACCGGTCGAGGTCGGCTATTTCTGGTCGGCATTCGGAGTCGGGCTGCTCTTGGTGTCCATCGGCCTCATTGGAGTGACGGAGTGGGAGCTACGGAATCGATTCCGCATCATTGCGGCATCGAGCGCGCTCAGCGGGGCGGCGCTCTGGGGGTTCGTGTGGGTAGAACAGCATCTGGCGGCGGTCGTGTTCATGGGACTCATTGGCGTTGGTGTCGGCACACTAACACCGATCGCCTGGGGCGTTCTGCAAGAAATTTCTCCGGCGCACATGGTCGGCCGCGTGCTGGCGATCTATACGACCGCGGCCATGACGACGGCGATCGCGGGCATGACGGCCTTCGGCTGGATCACGGAAACCTTCGGCGAGCGCGTCGGGGTCATTGTGATTGGCCTTGTGATGTTCGCGACCGCCCTGCTGGCGGCCGGACTCGCCCGCTGGGTTCGGGTGCGGAACATCCCGCCGCGTACCCCCGAGATAGCTGTATGGGTGCAAGCGGAGGGGCTCCAGCGGCGTACGAGCGATCGAGTGGGTAGTGCGGCGTCTATGAAGTAACAGCGTGCGCAAGTGGAGGCCACCACCTAACGCTCTCTGCTCCAGCCCCGGGAATATAGTTTAAGAGCCCAGATCAACGGTACGATTTGAACGACGGCAGCGGCCCTTCTGTGCGGTTCAGGAAGTCGATTGTCTCACTAATTTGTCTACCGGTGGGGAGGCAAGATCGAAAGCGACGTGCACGCCCCTGTCCCTTATGTGTTCCTCCGAGTGCCGGAGGCACAGGTTCATTCTACCAAGTCGTCCCTCGATTGAGATGTTTCCGGGAAACGTGGACTGTTGGAGCAGCGTGCGAGCCTGCAAGCACACGGCTTCTGCCGTTGTGGGTGACAACCCTTGAAGCAGCGATGACTCCTACCGATTGGCAAATGGCACGAGGAGCGGCGGCACCGTGGGTTGTGGCGTTTCATCATCGGTAGGGAAAAACCCAGCGACCGCGAGGGAGAACGAGAGCAATACGAACAGCCGGCTGAGAAGGACGCGCATGGGGGCCTCCTTGAGAAGCAAGCCGCACTACTTGTTGCTTGTACCGCGTTCTCAGGGACTGTCAAGGAACGCGGCTACCTATTCAACGTGGTCAATTGCCAGCCACATACCCTCCCACTTTGTAGCGAAAAGTACCAACCCAACCGGAAAGGCATGAAGGGAGACACGAAAACTGTCTCATGGCCGGCTCCGCGTTCGAGTTAGCAGTATAGGCTAGAAAATTGACAGTAAGTACATGTTCTTGCATCATGTTAGAGCATGCTAATGGCCTGGCAGTAACTTTTCGTCAACGCTTCCAACAAGGAGGCAGCGCGATGTTCTGGGGATTCCTCATCGGAATGCTGCTCGTACTTGGTTTAGTGGCGGTGGGACTGATGACTGAGAAAATCATAGATAGCGTAGATCGTCCTCGTTCCAAGACAGTCCATCCGACGGCTAAGGTGTCGGAAACACACACGCTTCGCGGTAAACTGAGGCCGTGACCACTATGGACGCAAGGTCCGCAGCCGGCTCTGACGACATTGCGGAAGTGGTGGCGGCGGTTCGGACTGGATACCACAGGCAAGCCTAGCAGCAAATACTTCGGACATTCGGGAGTGAAGGAACTAGGCAGCATGTGCTTTGTGGAATTCCGGCTTCGGCACCAATTTAATCAAGCTCTCCATTCTAGGACTCTCCTGTTTTGATGGTCAGCTACGGTAGTATCACCTTTATATCCGCGTACAGGACCAACTCTGTTCCTCTGCTCTCTGATCTGAGTACATCAACCTGAACCTGCGCTTCCTTCTCGTCGACTTTCACCGGGAATACGTTCTGGACACCGATGGATCGTAGCAGAATGTCTTTGTACTGCGCGCTGAGAAGCCGCGTGAAGGATGTCGCTAACGCGTCTAACCCGGCCTTCTTGCCCAGGCAGACCAACTCACCCGAGGCACACGGAAGGCGACGTGGTGTGATGGACAGCCGGGCGAGTTGCAAATCCTTCCCCTTCCATTCCATTTCCACGTTGAAGGCTTCCGGGTACTCTTTGATTCCAAGCACAGACGTCGTGATGTATGTGTTCGGGCTTCCCCTCACCGCGGGATTCGTGACGATCAGGGTAGGGGAGAAATCAGCCAGTTGAATCTCATAGGCCTGGCCTGCAAGATACTCATTCAGGATCTTATTGGCGATGGCGTGAGGAATCGCCACAATCGCATCCGTCCCGGCCGGCATCTCCCCTTCGTTGAAGCGTTCCTTGAGCGCTGAAGTGAACCGTGCAGGCGGCGTATCGGCGACGAAACCTTCAACCATGAATGCCTTGTCGCCTAATCGAACGGCCAACTGCAACGGCACCACTTTCCCATGTCCCGCCTGAAGGGTGATGCCGGATGTCGGATAGACACGTATCGGCTTCCTGGTCAGATGGACGCGAGGCGGCGGATGCTGGAGTTTCCCCATCGAATGGATTCGAGTTGGTACCAACTCCAGCTCCCACGGTTTCCACCTGACCTCCAGCTCGACCAACGCGATCCATGCCGGCGTATGAGGGCCGGTAATGATTCGATTGGCAATCGTGGAT
>JBOHOS010000171.1:0-2187 GCA_050731295.1 Nitrospiraceae bacterium
CTCTGTAACAGAGATCAAATCGCCTTGGAGTCGGTCCAGCGCCCTTAGGTTGGCTTCCATTTGCTGTGGCAAAACGCCTAGGTGTTTGCTTTTGAATTCTCTGATGGCTTGCTCTTTTTCCTCCAGCCGAGACTTAGCCAACTGAAGTTCCTGGTCTAAGAACTCAGATGTTCCTTCAGCAAGCTGCTCGCGGACTTTCAAATTCTCTTGAATAAACAGCGATGCAAGTCTCGCCGCTACATTCATAGCTGTTTTGGGCTCTTTATGTCCGAAAGATATAGTAAAAGCTTCGACGCCCCGTGAGCCTCCGGAGCTGCCAGCCCCTACCGTTTCAACCTTGATATTCTTGCGCAGATCACCGATGACCGACTCCATTCCGTCTTTCTTGATTTCTTTCTGGTAAATCTTAAACTCTTCGACGACACTTGTTAGCAGCGTTCGGCTCATCACTTGCTGCTGAATCATCGTCAGCCGCTCCTCAATGCTGCTATTGACTGTGGCCTTCACATAATCCTCGGGAACCTGTTGCCCCTCAACCAAGATCAATGTACTGGAGCGATAACTCTTAGGAAGGACATAGCAGAGCACCGCCGCAACGATCAGCGAAAAGAGCACACACCCCACGATAAGCCACTTCTTACGAACTACGATCTGCCAATAATCAGTGAGCGATAATGTAGGTGATTGATTCATTTATTAATTCCACGTCGCCTTAAGGGTGAGCATGACCATATTGCGATCAAACTCCAATTGCTGACCTGAAAACTTCGAGTCGAAATTGTAGTAGCTATACGTCCCTAACAGGGTGAGGGTTCGCGTTAGAATATAATTCAAAGTAAGAGTTCCGCCGTAGGATGTATACGATATTGTTGAACTCGTGTCTTCGTTCACGGCGTAATTCGCGCTGCCCGTCGCAGTTAAGCTCGTTGAGAGGCGATATAAAACCGAGGCGGTCACCACATTGCTAACCAGTGGGACGGGAACAAGATAAAAGCCAGGAGTTACCGATCGTGAATAGCCGAGCGTCATGGCCGTGTTCTCCTGGTAGTTCCATAATAGGGTTGCGCTCGTGACGTAAAGGATGCTGCCTGGCTGTTCTGTTGAGCCTTGCGTGGATACGGTACCAGCCACCTGCTGTATGGTGCTTGGCTCAAGCATTTGTAATCCGCCAGTAACTGTGGCGGTGATCGTGGGAGTGAGGAGCCGACTCCATGAGACCTCACCACCTTGTGTCTGAAAGTCTCCGCTAACCTGCCCCTGAGTATAGTTGGCTCGCAAGAATGTATAACTAACTCGTACAGTATCTCGAGGCGACACTTTGAATTGAGGACCAGCGGAAACCGCATGACTAGTGACGCCAAATACTGACCCGATGACAGGATTGCCGAATGTGCCGCCAAAGCGCAAATAAGTGTTCGAGTAGGTTGCCGTCATAGATGTACGAGGTGTAATCGTATACGCCCCTAAGATCCTACCTGTATTTATTGTAGAAGTAACACGAAACGGCTGGACCCCGGTCGCAAAGGAACTCCCAGTGGAAGCCGGACTTTCCCCAGCTTGAGGGTTAATGAACGCTGGCGGGGTGGGCGTATAATAAAATGCGTCCGTAACGTTCAGTTGTAGATTCCGATTAAGCTTGCCCACCAATTGGCTCAAATTGAGTGTCATTACGCCATTGGCGCCTACGTAGTTAAAGCTGGGATGTTCCACGAAGTATTCCGCTATTCCCCCGCCAGTGAAGGTTCCGTCGAGTAGTCTCCCGTGATGCTCAACGCTTACTTGAGGGGTCACGGTTGTTACAAAGTCATAACTCTTCTGTCCAGGAAAGACAAATCCGTAGAAAACATTGCTATCATAGCGCTCACCGACGCTGATCGACGGGATCACCTTTGTTTCTGCTTGGGCGAAGGACGTCACAGTTAGAATTCCAGCCATCGTTACTATAACTGTCTGGACCAGAAACGCCGCCATATGACTTGGGCAAGACGGTCTGGCTCTACGGCACGACAACGGTGTCCCCAGACTTTAAGATCAGGTTTCCTGGATCCCCCGTCCCTGCTAGAAGATCATCGTAACGAAGGCGTATCCGGACTTCATGAGGTTGACCATCGCCATTCGAACTATTGCGAACGACTTGTAACTTATTCTTGGATGCAAATGTGGTAAATCCCCCAGCCATGGCAATAG
>JBOHOS010000172.1:0-1951 GCA_050731295.1 Nitrospiraceae bacterium
GGGCATAGGGTACTGCAAGACTGGGGCAGCAATCAACGCTGAGGTGCGAGTAGATACCGAGAAGAGGGTCGGCGATGTGAGGCAGCGAGGGCAGGTGAAGGGTCGCCGTTCGTATCACCTGGTGTAGACTCTGCTTAGCGTGGATCAGGTCGTCAGGACATTCCCGGCAGAGAGTTTCGATCCCCTTGTTCCCTCGCCAGATGAAACAGCAGGCCATAGACGCGGGAACCATATCGGAACGCCTGGAGCGCACTTCCGATCCCGCCGACGCAACACAGTCCTTCGGCAAGTCAAAAATCTCGCCATGCCATTCAAACGCCTCGAAGGTCCCTGGGAAGCGACCAAAGACTGGATCCGTTCGTCCCTCTTCAGTGAGGCAGATCGGTGTCATGCCGATTTCGATGGCACGACCCGGTCGGACCTCGGCGCCCAACGCCTTCGCCATAAATTGACTCCCCGAGACAGACCCCGACCACCGGCTTGCCGACTTCCAGCGTGCGTTTGATGAAAGCGGTCTCCTCAGCAATCCACGGATCAGGATCGTTCACCGACATCGGCCCGCCCATCACGATCAGCAGATCGCCGGCATCCTTCGGCAAACCATCTCTCGGAACCAAGTGGCAGTCAAGCGTCGCGCCCTGCTTCGAGCGCAGTGGCGAGAGCGCCAGGCCCTTCAAAGGGGACGTGTTGGAGACAGATAGCGCGCATGGCTGTGCATGAGTGAAGTGAGAGGAACAAAGATGAGTGTGCTCCATCCGGAAACTATAACACCGCAATAATACCTCACGCGGATGGCATCGAAGAGCGTGGCCGAGGGGTGAGGCTCGCGAGGTGTATAATTCCTGGCAACTCTCTCAGTGTTCTTCGGAAAAGTGATTGACATCTCTATAGCCTCTGGCTAGAGTCCGCCTCACGTGGCGGAAACAATTACACCAATTCGGATGTCTACAATTCAAGTTCAGCGGCGCGCAGCGCCGCCGAACACCCGTTGGAGTCCCAGTTCGCGACCGCGCTGCGGAACGCGTTCCAGGCGCCTCGCGACCCGAAGCTCAACTCAGGCCGGTAGGCCGCTCCGTTCGCGCCCTCGTAGTTTTGATACAGTGAATGCGTGAAGTTCACTCGGTACTTCCTAGAGATTCGGACTCGGCCTGACCGCGCTGTTATTCTTAACGAGTGGATTGAACGAGCGATCTATAGTCCAGCGCGCGAGCAGATTCAGGTTGACGGGCGTATCCGACGATGGGTTCAAATCCCAGAGATGGAGGGGCGCTACCTCCGGGTAGTCTTGCTACCGGATGGAGAGACTGTACATAACGCGTTCTTCGACCGTAGGTTCGAACCATGAAGATCAAGTATTTCGCCGAAACCGACACGCTATACATCGAGTTCATCGATCGACCGGCCGCTGAGACACGCGATCTGGATGAGAACACCCTCCTCGACGTTGACGCAGAAGGGAACATCTGTGCCATCACGATCGAGCATGCCTCAAAGCGAACAGGCATTCCCGAGTTCTCGTACGAACAGATCCCGGCCTAACTTGGCGGTGCAGCGGACGCCGACAGCAGCGTCGCTTGTCGGTGGAAAAGAGGCAGTCCCTATCTCTCTCGCCATGTAGTAAGTCGGCGCGCCCCGGTCGGGCAGGTGAGATCATCGACCTTCAACCAGAGTCCAGCGCCGTACAAAAGCTCTGCCATGAGGCGGTGGTGCCCTGGAGATACGAGAGGATCGCCCGGACCTCCTTCCGCGAGGCACGAGCGGCATCCCTTCATGATTCTGGGCCAGCTGGATACCATGCAGCTAGTCGAACTCGTTGGGGTGTCGACTTCAAGCTAGCCGGACGAAATCATGATTCAGTTCACAACGGACGACGGAATACCAACCTGCGTCGCGGCCTTGAGCGGCAGGGTTGGCGTTTACCTCGACAACGATTCGTTGATCGAGCTTGCAA
>JBOHOS010000173.1:0-1497 GCA_050731295.1 Nitrospiraceae bacterium
GAACCACCCTCTCGATAACTCCCGGTCTTTCAGCCGTTTTAATCCGCATAACATGTGCCCGCGGTGATCAGGTCGGCGGTTCAGTCGAAGGGCTCGAAGATTCCCATCCTCCCCCAGTATTTTGAAAAGACTGACCAGGTCGGTCAGTGTCGTTTGCAGGAGCTGGGTCTGCGCAGCCAGAACGGTGCGTTGCGCGTCGAGCGTGTCCCGGTCACCAATCCTTTCCGATAGCGCACATCGGCCAGTTGGACGGCGATCTGCCTGGCGTTTCAACTGTTCCGACCGTTCGCGGATCGAGACGAGCAGGTCTGCGACTTCCCGAAATGCACGAAGGATGGTTTGCTGGCACTGGTCCGGCATCTGTAACGAGACTCGGCGATCCATGATTTGTTGGTGTGAGTATATATACTAGTTAGACCAAGGTATTCCTGCTGTGCCAGTTCACCAAGGAGGCCTACCATCGGCTCCGCTACTCGCTCGGCATCAACGCCTTTCTGTTGTTCTGCGCCTCCACTCGCCCTTCTTTAACCAAAGTCCAAACCCTCTCTGCTCCAGCAGGGTGTTGTCCTTGAAACAATGGCGAGACAGGGATGAGGCAGTGCGGCAATCGGAGCACCTTGCTCTGAAGCCGCTAAGCTCTCTATTTTCTGCCTGTATTCACGGTTCCTGGCATCGGCATGCTTCTGCCATGCATGGGGGAGCCATGCTGCACGCAACACCGTACCTAGGAGGACACCATGATCCAGATACTGTTGCGCTCCTGGAACCAGACGAACAATTGGATACAAGCAAGAGCAGGATTTCTGTTTGTTGTGACTGTGATGTCGTGGATGTGTGGGGGTTCCGAAATCGGAATGAATCCTGCCGGCATGGTGGTCGACCTTGAGCATGAAGCCGCCGCTCCCACTCGCATCGGAGCGTCCCATAAGAAACCATGGGGTCGTTGTCTTCGGGAAGCCGCGAACGTGACCGGGGTCCACCCGGCGCTCTTCGAGGCAATCGTGAAAGTGGAGTCAGGCCGGCATCCCTATGCATTTGGGTGGTACGACGCGGGTCGACGCTGGAGATCCTACAAAGCCCGAACCTATGCTGATGCGGTGGTTCACCTCCGGGCGCTTGAACAGCAGGGCGTTCGCTTTGATGTTGGGCTGGCTCAGGTGAATAGCTACAATCTCAAAGTCCTTCATCAGCGGACAGGCCTTTCTTCACTTCACGCGCTTGATCCCTGCGCCAATCTTCACCTGGCAAGTCTGATCCTCCGGGAGCAGATCAAGCTTCGGGGACGCACATGGAAAGCGGTCGCCGGATATAATGGTGCCGTGACCTATGTCCCGAAGGTCTATCGCGCGTACTGCTTACAAGTTCCTGACGCTCTTCACTGTCGCAGTCAGGTTCAATTATCCCATCTCCTCTCGTACCCGCTTCCCGTGCTTCAAACCGATACGACGCCTTTCGCCGTTGATCGGAAAATGTCGTGAATCATCCGCAGCCTACCGC
>JBOHOS010000174.1:0-1833 GCA_050731295.1 Nitrospiraceae bacterium
TCTCGACCTTCAATGTGCGCGCGGCGGCCAGGGCGGCTCCGCGATCCTGAATCACGGACCGGTCCAGGCGATTGACCTCCAACAGCGCCTCGAAATATGACCAGCGGCGCCAGGGCCCTGCCAGTTCGATCTGCTGGCCTTGATATTCGAGCGTGGTCGTGCCGAGCACCTCACCGGCGAGTCGCTGGAGCATGTGCTCGGTCAGCACGATGAGATCATGGTAATCCGCATACGCGACATAGAATTCCAACATCGTGAACTCGGGATTGTGGATGGTCGAGATGCCCTCGTTGCGGAAGTTGCGGTTGATTTCAAAGACGCGATGCAGCCCGCCCACGATCAGGCGTTTGAGATATAGCTCAGGGGCGACGCGGAGATACAGATCGACACCCAACGCATTGTGGTGCGTGACGAAGGGACGGGCCGTAGCGCCGCCTGGAATGGGGTGCATCATCGGCGTCTCGACTTCCAGGAATCCTTTCTCGATGAGAAAGGCTCGGATGCCGGCGATGATCCGGCTGCGGGTCACGAAGATCGCATGGACTTCGGGATTGGCGATCAGATCGACGTAGCGCTGCCGGTAGCGGGTTTCCACGTCGGTCAGGCCATGCCACTTCTCAGGGAGGGGCCGAAGCGCCTTGCTGAGGAAGGTCAGGGTCCGCACCTCCACCGTCAGTTCATTTGTTTTCGTGCGGAAGAGATGCCCGCCGGCGCCGATCCAGTCGCCAAGATCGAGTTGCTCGGCGATGCTCCAGGCTTGGTTGTCGAGAAGATCCTTTTTCAGGTACACCTGGAGCCGATCGGCCCCGTCCTGCAGGACGGCAAAGGCGGCTTTCCCGAACCGGCGCATACCGACGATCCGGCCTGCCAATGTGCAGGAAATTTTTTCCTGCTCCAGAACCTCTTTGGATTTTCCACCATGCGCGCGGATGAGCGCGCCCGCCCGGTCCTTCGCCTCAAAGCGCGTGCCGTGCGGCGCAATGCCCAATGCGCGGAGGGCATCCAGCTTTTTCAGCCGCTGGACCCGTTGATCGTTCAGTTCATCCATGGTCTGAGGCTCTTCCCCTCCTTTGTAAGGAGGGGGTAGGGGAGGTAGAGGCCGTCAGTAACCTCTGAGTGAGATCTTGGAGTACCCCGTCTAGGTTCATGATGATGTCATCATTGGTGTACCGAATTACTTGAAGGCCCAGCGACTGAAGATACTTGTCCCGTTGTTTGTCTTTGGTAATCTGATCTTGGTTGGCATGAGTATCGCCATCTATCTCGATAACAATTGAATTTGCCGGACAATAGAAATCGACGATGTAAGGTCCTATTCCGTGTTGTCGTCGAAACTTCAACGTTTGGAATTGTTTCCCACGTATTTTTGACCACAATCGAGTTTCTGCAGACGTCATCTCTAAGCGCAAGCGGCGCTTAATCTGCAGGTGTTCGCGACGGCCTTGTTTTGCTCGTGGCATATGGCCGATCACAGAATCAAAAACGCTCTACCCCACCTTCCCTCCCCTTACAAAGGGGAGGATCAAAGAATTATTTGCTGGTCGCCATTTGCTGCTTCAGATACGCCTCGATGAAGTCGTCCAGCTTGCCGTCCATGACGGCATCCACCTGTCCGACCTCGACGTTCGTCCGGTGGTCTTTGACCATTTGATACGGCTGAAACACATAGGAGCGGATTTGACTTCCGAAGCCGATCTCCTTCTTTTCCCCGACGATGGAGTTGAATTCCGCTTCCTTCTTTTTTTCTTCCAGTTCAAAGAGCCTCGCCTTCAGGACCTTCATCGCGCCGGATTTGTTCTTGAGCTGTGAGCGCTCGTTCTGGCACTGGACGAC
>JBOHOS010000175.1:0-1253 GCA_050731295.1 Nitrospiraceae bacterium
GGCCATGCAGCCGATCCCAGCGCCCGTCCTCCACCGAACGATCAACATCAACGGCATCGAAATCTTCTACCGCGAGGCCGGTCGGGTGTGCCGCTGTAGCCGAAGCCTGGATAGTCGGGCGCGATCAGACGCCAGCGCAAGTGCGGGCATGAAATTGCGAAACTGAAAATTCGACTTCTATGCTCGTTGAGGCGGCAGTCTTCAGCGTGGCTGCCCTCGTTCACTCCGGCGTGCTGATCGACGGCTATCAGCATCGGGAGGCTCGAATCGCCGAGTCCGTGATTGCTTCGGTGCTCTTACTCGATGTGGCGCTGATCTGGATCCGCCCGGCAGCGTCGCGTGTGACGGGTCTGACCGCTTAGGCCTTTGCGCTCTTCGGTACGCTTGTCGGGATCTTCACGATTATCGTCGGCGTCGGTCCGCGCACGATTCCCGATATCGCCTATCACGTCGCCATCGTTGTCGTGCTGATTTGGGGTCTGATTATGGTCAGGCGCGCGCCCGCCTGAAATGGATCCAGGATGCAAATGATGTTCAGCGTTCTACAGGTTTCGACGGTGATCCTGGTCGCTGTGGCGATGGCTCTTGCTCTCGCACATGCCCTTGAGCTGCCGGGAAAGATGCGGCTTACGAAGAAGGCCTATTACGCCATGCAGCCGATCTACTATCCGGGGTTCGCCGTCGGCGGGGGCATCGGCGAGGCCGGGGGCACGATTTCAACGATCATCCTCCTTGTCCCTTACGCCGTTGGGAAGCACCGACTTCTGGTTGACACTCGTAGCGCTGCTCGGACTTATCGGTATGGGTGTACTGGCTCGTTACGCACCCGGTCAATAAGTTTTGGCTCCAGGATGAAAAACTAAGCGGCATTAGTGCCGGCTTTTTCTCATTCGGGACGAGTAAGAAAGAAACCCGTCCAGTCAGTTGGACGGAGTTGTGCGACCGCTGGGAGTATTCGCATGTGGCTCGAGCAGGACTTGCATTCGTGAGCCTGTTGGCACTCATGATCGCTATCTCTTGCAGTAATAGCCAGAGATGAATCATCCTGGTCATGACCGCGTACCGGTTATTCGAGCGGACCTGCCCGTCGGCGCCGTCATCAAGGTTGTGAGGCTTTGCGGTTATAGGGCGGATCGCTGCTCGGTTTCCATGTTAATGGACGCTCAAAGATCGTTTGATGTGTCGATTTTGGGACCATCGTTCGACTACGAAGTAGAGCGGTCGAGCTTATCCGGAAGGCCGGCTCACATCTT
>JBOHOS010000176.1:0-3126 GCA_050731295.1 Nitrospiraceae bacterium
CAGTGAGGACATCGCGCTGTTGGCCACTGCGTTTGCGACACGATGTGCAGAGCGCATGGGGCGGCGGGTCGAACCGCTCTCACCCGACTGCGTCCGCAGACTGCGCGCCTATTCCTGGCCTGGAAACGTCCGCGAACTGCAGAACGTGATTGAGCGCGCGGTGATCACTTCACGTGATGGACGCCTGAATCTCGATCGCGCATTGCCTGAATCGACCAAGGATGCGACAAACGAGACGGCGGCGATGCCCAATGAAGGCGACCATCAGATCCGGACGGCTCAAGAGCTGGAGGACTTGGAGCGGCGGAATCTGCTCCTCGCCCTTGAGAAAGCCGGGTGGCGCGTAGCCGGTGAGAATGGCGCTGCGCAATTACTCGGCATGAATGCCTCAACTTTGAGTTCGCGGATGAAAGCGTTGGGCATCAAACGCCCGCCCCCGGTGTGAATCCTCAGGCTGGCTGCTCCTGTCGTCCGGCCCGCGAAATCTCACAAGGACCTCTCCTGAAATCTCGTAGCTCGCGAGATTTCGCAATGCCTTGATCCCTTCGAGAATCACCTAACTTCCTATTTTTTCAGAGAACACGTCCGAGAAATGCCGCGGCACCAGCCGTGCAAAACGACTTCGGCATCGATGAACTGCTTCATAAGCAGAGGAGGGGATGATGAGAATCCGTCGAGACATTGGTTGGTGGTACTGGCTGATGACGATCCCTTTGCTCATGGTCGGGCTCAGTGGATGGTCGTGGGGGTTCGCCGCCGCCATGGTCTTCTGCGCGATTCAGGTGATCCATTTCGCCTGGCGTGAATCATCGGGATCGAGCGCGTCCCTGGGAAAAGGCGCGTCTCGGCGCGCCTGGGGTGGCGGGTGAACCCGGGAGAAAGCGCGTCTCATGGGACAGGAACCGGTCTCGGCCGGTTCGGGATAGGGAGGGTGAGAATAACCGCTTGGGGTGGGCGGGTGAGAAGGATCGTGACCGCGTTCCCAGTTCAAGTGCGCGTAGCGTACCTGATTCTGCTGATCCTCGGCCAATGGACGCCTTTGCACTGGGTGCTCTGGGTTCAGTTGGTGGGAACATCGGCGAGGGTGTTGACAGGGTATTGTTTGCTCGCGCGCACCCTCTCGTTGCTGCCGTGGAACCGATTCGAGCCTTTGTCGACGGCTCTTCTGCGCCGGACCTATTTCTCGCTTCGCGGTCCTTCGTGCAGCAGCCGGAAAGAAGAAGGCTGGACTTGGGAAGGAGCGCGTCTTGGCGCGCTTGGGGCAGGGCGGGTGTAGATGAGTGGCGGCCGGCCAGGACTGACCATGTCATTTGGATCAGGAGCGTGATCGTCATGCAGTGGAAAGACCTGTGCCGAAATGCGGATCAATTGTTGTTTCGTTCATTAACCCAAAACCTACAAGGAGGATGCGCCATGGAACAGACAGTCATCAGCGGAATGGTAAATGGGGTGGATGTCGATCGGATGGGAGAGACCATCAAGGCGATCAACGGCAATCCAGGCTTGGCGAAGTTTCAGTTCCGTCTGGAAAATCGCTGGATCAACGGGTCCCAAAATCAGTCCACGATCAAGGGCTTTTCGGGGGCCGGGCAAGAGACCTCGCGCCAAAAGCCCTTTGTGCTTCGAGCGGACGAACCTGTGGTCCTGCTCGGGCAAGATACGACGCCGAACCCAGCGGAATATGTGCTGCAGGCGTTGGCGAGTTGCCTCACCACGTCCCTCGTGTACCATGCGGCGGCGCGCGGTATCAAAATCGAAGAAGTGGAATCCAAACTGGAAGGCGATCTTGATCTCCATGGTTTCCTCGGCCTGAGGGATGATATTCGAAGAGGCTACGAGAACATCCGTGTCAGCTTTGTCGTGAAGTCCGATGCTTCAGCGGAGACGCTGAGTGATCTGTGCAAGTATTCGCCGGTCTTCGATATCATTTCCAATCCCGTGCCGGTGTCCATGTCTGTGAAGACGAAGTGATGCCGTCAGGGAACCTAAGCCATGGAAGAAGTATCCGTTCGTGCGCACACTGAGGCTGGTCTTCATGAAGGATCAGCTCCAGAACCTCAGACCTGACCGATGGAGTTGGGACATGAAGTGTGAAGAGAAGAAGGATCATCAGCGGCCGACGGAGGTTCATGATGGGGATGTTTGCTCAAGGACAGAAGAGATCAGCGAGTGAACGGAGAGCAGTACGAAACGCCGAGGTCAGTGGCGATCACTTGGCTTATGTGGAGCGTGGAGCAGGCGAGCCCGTTGTGTTCGTTCATGGGGCCGTGAGCGATTATCGCACCTGGTCTCCGCAACTGGACGCGCTGTCCGAACAGTATCGAACTCTTGCTTATAGCCTGCGCTACCACTACCCCAACAAATGGATCGGTCACGGAGGGGATTATTCCCGAGCCCTCCATGCCGACGATCTCATTGCATTTCTTCGGGACCTGCAGTCTGGTCCCGTGCACCTGATCGGCCATTCTTATGGCGGGGCGCTTGCCGTGTCGGTCGCAAACACACATCCCGAATTAGTTCGGAGTCTGGTTCTAGGCGAGCCAAGCATTTTCTCAATCCTCACCACCCCGGAAGGCAAAGCATTACTCGCCGAGCATATCAGGGAGTTCGAAGAAACGCTGCAGGTCTTTCAGCGTGGAGAGCATGAGCGGGCTATCAAAGAGTATCTGAAGATCGTCGTCGGTTTGGATGTGTTTGATCAACTCCCAGCCGTTGCTCAGGTCATCATCAGGGACAATATCCGAACACTAGGGCCCATGCTGAGGACCTTTTATGTGGCTCCTATGTGGCTCCGGCATTTAGTTGTGGCGATGCTCTCAAGATGACGGTACCCACGCTTCTCGTTACAGGCAGCCAAAGTCCAAAGCTATACGGCCTTGTCATCGCCGAGCTCGACGCCTGTCTGCCGAACTCGCAACGCGTCGTTCTTGCCGGCGCATCGCATGGCTTACAAATAGAGCAGCCGACCGAGTTCAATCGAGAGGTCATGCAATTTCTTCAGCGCAGCGGTAAGTTGATTTCTTATGCGGACAGTCATAACATCGAAGAAGGTGATCAGGAGGAAACTGATGGGACATGCGATGTTACATAGCGCGTATTTGCGTTTGGCAGCTCTAACGATTGGGG
>JBOHOS010000177.1:0-3820 GCA_050731295.1 Nitrospiraceae bacterium
CTACAGTCCTTGACCCTCTAGAGTGCCTAGGTTATTCTGCCTTCGTTCCTCTCCCACTCGAGATTCATGGTCCGTCGCTACATCACCTTCATCGTCCGGTACCGGCTGGCCGTGATTGTAATCACGCTCGTCGTCTCGGTCCTGTTTGCCTCCAAAATCGGAAATCTCCGTGTCGTCGTTGACCCCAACGATAACCTGCCGCAAGAGCATCCCTATGTCATCGCCACCAACGAGATCGAACGGATCTTCGGCGGGCGAAACCTGGTTGTCATCGGTGTCGAAAGCATTTCCGGCGACATCTTTCAGCCGGCGATCCTCGACAAGCTCGCGCGCATTACCAACGCGGTTTTGGAGATTCCGGGAGTCGTTCGCAGCAATGTCATAAGTCTCGCGGCCCGCAAAGCCAAGGATATCGTCGGAACCGAAGAGGGCATGCTGGTCCGGCAGCTTATGGAACAGGTGCCCGCCAGCGCGGAAGACATTGCGCGGCTGAGGCATGCCGTCTATGCCAATCCTCTGTACGTTGATTCAATTGTCTCGAGCGGCGGCGGCATGGCGCTGGTGATCGCCGACTTCAAGTTCGGAAAGGATCTGCAGGGATACCGCGCGATCAAGGATCGGATCGAGGCGATCATCGACCCAGAGCGAGACGCCGCCGTCCGGATCTATCTGAGCGGCATTTCGATCAACCTGGCCTGGTTGGAGATTTATTCTCAACGAATGCAATACCTCTTTTTCGCCGCGCTGGCGATCATCATGACCGTGCTCTACCTCTCCTTTCGATCGTTCCAAGGCATGCTCGTGCCGATCGTCACGGCGCTGATGAGCGTCATCTGGGGACTCGGCGTCATGGGCCTCCTGTCTATTCCCATGGATACGTTCAATGTCACCACGCCCATCCTGATTATGGCCGTGGCCGCCGGCCATTCCGTGCAGATTCTGAAACGTTATTATGAAGAATATGGGCGGCTACACGATAGTCGGGCCGCGGTCATCGAATCGTTCGCGAAGATCGGACCGGTGATGCTCACCGCCGGCAGCATCGCGGTCGTCAGTTTTCTGGCCCTGACCGCCTTCCCTACGCTCACCATTCGCGTCTTCGGCATCTTCACCGCTATCGGCATTGTTTCAGCCATTATCTTGGAGATGACGTTCATCCCGGCGTTTCGGTCGGTGATCCCGGCGCCCAAGCGGTATGAAACCGAACGTGAACGGTCGCAGGACGTGCTGGACCGGATGACGAGCGCCATCGCCGCCGTGATTGTCGCCCGACGCTGGCACATGCTTTTCGGCACGCTGGGTTTTATCATGGTGATTCTCTTTGCAGGCATTTCTCTGCTCACCGTGGACAATAGTCTCAAGGGAAACTTCTCGGCGGATAGTCCGGTTCGGCGCGATGACATCCCGTTGAACGCCGGGATGGGCGGGACGAATACCCTATACTTGTTGGTCCAAGGCCCCGAGAGTGATTCGATCAAGAATCCGGCTGTACTTAAAGCCATGGAGACGGTCCAGAACCATCTGGAGACGCGATACGAGCGGGTCGGCAAAACGCAATCCCTTGCCGATTATCTCAAGAAAATGAATCGAGCCATGCATGCCGGTGATCCTACATTCAATCAACTTCCCGAGAGCCGTGAACTGATCGCTCAGTACCTTTTGTTGTATTCCATGTCCGGCGATCCCGGTGACTTCGACACGTATGTCGATTATGACTACCGCTCGGCAGTTGTATGGGCCTACCTGAAAACCGACAGCACGGCATACATCGAGCACATCATCGATGACCTGCGCTCGTTCATCGACCGTGAATTTCCTCCTGAGTACAGAGTCAGCGTCGGAGGTGGCATGGCGCAAGGCGCGGCCTTGAATGACGTCATGGTGCAAGGCAAACTCCTCAACATTGCCGTCATCGCCGGCAGCATCTATCTCATTTCCTCGGTCGTGCTGCGTTCTCTGCTTGCCGGCCTGTTCGTGCTCATTCCGCTCGCGCTCGCGGTGGTCGCTAATTTCGGTGTTATGGGCTTGACGGGCATTCGTCTGGATATCGGCACTGCCGCCGTGTCGGCCATGGCCGTCGGAGTGGGGGCCGACTACGCCATCTACGTGATATACCGGCTTCGTGAAGAGATGCACAGAGCCGGGGATCAAGAGGACGCGCTTTGCGTGACGATGAGAACCGCCGGCAAAGCCGTGGTGTATGTCGCGCTCGCCGTGGGGTCCGGCTATGCGGTGCTCATGTTGACCGGCTTTGGCATGCATGCCCGTTTGGGGTTTCTGGTTGCCGTGGCGATGGGAGTGAGTTGCCTGGCCGCCATCGTGCTGCTGCCGGCAACCCTCTACCTTATCCAACCGCGCTTTGCTTTCGGAGGGGATAGCATAGGAGTCAATTCAATCAAGTTAACAACGCCGATGACTCCAACCTCCGGCAGCCGATGATGAATAAGCTCGACATACTCTTCACCCGACCGTATATGCCGTAGGAATACGAGAGGCATGACAGCCACATGCGCGATGTTGCAGGCTCCCACAGCGAGGGAGACGTAGAAGCGGCTTCCAAATTTGTTAAGGAGTCTTGTGTGAAGGCCAATAGAAGTATGAATGGTGTGAATCGTTTCGCAATCATCGTCTTTTGTCTGGCAGTATCCCCTTGGGGCGCTTCATCGTTTGGTGCGGAGCTGTCCGCTCGCGACATCATGGAGAAGAACTTTCATGCCGCCAAAGTGCCCCGCCTGGTCAATGAGAGCACCATGACGTTGACCAATGATAAGGGCCAGCAACGTGTGCGAAAAATGCGAGGCGTCTCCAAGCTCCAGCCGAACGGCATCGACAGCAAGCTGATGATCCGGTTTCTGTATCCCGGCGATGTGCAGGGAACGGGCTACTTACAGATTCAGCACCACGACGGTGAAGACGACATGTGGATTTACCTGCCGGCGCTGAAAAAAGTCAGGCGGCTGGTGGCCAACAACAAGAAGGACAGTTTCGTGGGATCGGATTTCTCGTATGGGGACATTCTCGTGCCGGTCGTGGACACCTATCGTCACACGAGGGTGCGTGACGAGACGCTAGACGGAGAGGAGTGTTACATCATCGAATCGGTCCCGGCGACCGAAGAGATTAAGAAGAATTACGGCTATACGAAATGGATCGCCTGGATCCGGAAAACGAATTTCATGGAAAAGAAAGTGGAGTACTTCGATACCGCCGGCCGCCCGCTTAAGACTCAGGTCGTCCCTCAGGTAAAAGAAGTCGATGCCGGCGCTCACAAGTGGTGGGCGATCCGGCGCGAGATCGTCAACCACCAGACAGGCCATAGCACGCTTCTGGTATTCGACGCGCTGGATGCCGAGCAGGCGGCTCCAGAGGACTACTTCACGCCGCGCTATCTAGAACGCGAAAAATGACCGGCCCTACCAGGATGCTGAAAAAGGCCGCCAACTTTGTTCTCGGCTCAAAAGAATCCTCAACGTAGCCCAGAGGCTACGTCTCCGGTTCTTTCTCGCCTGCGGCCGCGTTGGCGGACCTTTTTGAGCATCCTGAGCGTGAAAGTTCCGCATAGACCGATTATCACTTCCTCGGTGGTTCTTTTTTTGACGTTACTTCCGTTGATTCTTTGGGCGGCAGAACAGGAACCGGAGACACCAACCGTCACCTTGCCCGAAGTTTCAGTCGCCGCTGCTCCTGCCTTCAATTGGCGAGACTGGATCGAGAAATCCGGCGCGGGCGGGCACGCTCGGTTCGATTATTACACCGCTTCGAAGCGATTGGACGGCAATCATAGCCTTCCGGGCCTGACGCTTCAGCCCAAGGCCATGCC
>JBOHOS010000178.1:0-2842 GCA_050731295.1 Nitrospiraceae bacterium
GTCCGGCGTAATTCGTTGGCGAAAGTAACCTTGGGGATACATGAATCCCACACCAACGATCGGCACGCCCAGGTCGCTGGCTTCTTTGCAATGGTCGCCTGCCAGGATCCCCAATCCTCCGCTATAAATCGGCACGGAGTTATGCAAGCCAAACTCGGCGGAGAAGTAAGCGATCGCACGATTTCGCAGACCTGGATGTTGGGAGAGGAACCACGTACCCTCGCCGGTCACATACTGGTCGTAGGATTTCAACACCGCCGCGTACTGCCGGATAAAAACCTGGTCCTGAGCCAGCGCCGCCAACCGTTCCGGTTTCAGGTCTTGGAGCAGTCTGACCGGATTATGATGAGAGAGTCCCCACAGGGTCGGGTCGATCGTTTCAAACAAGATGCGGGCTTCCGGTTTCCAACTCCACCAGAGGTTATTCGCCAGTTCATGAAGTCGTTGGAGTCCGCCCGGCAGAGACATCGGTTGGTTATCGCTCACGCTCCCTCCTGCTCACAGTTTATCCTAGTCTAAACTACCTGAATAAGAAGTCCAGTGGATCTCCGAAACTATTCAACTGTAGGACGGCCCCGGCGACTCGAGCGGGACACTCCGAGTGACCGGATCGATGAGCCGGCGATCTTGTAGCCTCTGGAAATGGACGTCGAGGACGCTGGGGGACCACATGAGCAGCATGCTGCCGGAGAAACTCTACCGTCATCAGGCATGACCGATTTGATGCCAAGACGCCCATTCGTCGGAAAAGGCGACAGCGGCATAGCGTTCTCCAAGTATCCGGGTCAGGCGGTTCATGAGACGAGACAATTGCTGAATCTCCTCGGGCTTCAGGTCTTGGCGGAAGCGCGGGTGAAGGCCCCAGCGAGTTTCCACGGCCTCGCCTTCCATGGAGGACATCACACTGATCAGCTTAATTTCATTTCCCGTTCCACGAATCGACAATGCGGGATTCTGTGCGCCGGCCGCGCTCGCTGCAGCAGGAGCGCCGCCCGTAAAGGCCGCGCTCATCGCCGGAATGGCGGCATTGGCGCACACGGTGGCGGCGGAGATCACCAGTCCATTGCCCGGTGTCTGCATCATGTCAGCCACCCGCTCGCCGAACACTTGTAAGAACTGCTCCTTTGTGCGGCTTTCTTCGGTGGGAATGAACGCATAGGGTTCGTACATCTGTCGGCTTTCGGCGACTGTCTTGCCGATCGTCAGGACAACTTCCATCAAATCGGCGTCCGAGCCGAGAGCCGGAGCCAAGAGGTCTTTCAGTTGCTGGGAGACGGTGTCCTCGAGGACGTTCATGAACTGAGGTCGTTCCTGAATCGGAAAGTGAAACGCCACCAGGCGATCGGCGAGATTGAACAGTACTTTGAGAAACTCCAGATACACGTTCCATTCCTGCTGTTTCTTCATCTTCATCGCTTGCTCGGGAGCGCTTCGCTTCACCATGGTGACGGACTCCCCTGCGACGGCGAGCATCAGGCCGGCAAGCTCACGCATGACATGAAGATGAGCGTTTTCGCTGGTTGCCATATCGGTCTCCGATCTCGCTCATTATATACAAGTGGTTTCTTGCATCCAAGGGGGCGGATGACGGGGGCGACGGCGCTCGGTGATTCGGTCTGCGGGGACTCCGAGCGTGCCGGTGAACTCATTGCACGACTCTACTCGGTATGCTATACACCGCAACGCACCGGGTGAGGACGACATGGATGGAGAGATGAAGACCTATGTGCTCCGCCGACCGGCGGATGATTCGGCCGCGCCCACGCTCTCGCTCGACTATGCGCACGCGCTGAATCCCCAGCAATTGGCGGCCGTCACGGCCGGTGAAGGACCGGCGCTCGTCATCGCGGGCGCGGGGAGCGGCAAGACCCGCACCCTGGTGTATCGTGTGGCGTATCTGATCGACAAGGGGCTCGATCCGTCGACCATTTTGCTTGTCACGTTTACCCGGAAGTCGGCTCAAGAAATGCTCACGCGCGCCGGAACGCTGATCGGATCGCGGAGTGAACGTGTGGCGGGCGGCACCTTTCATTCGGTGGCCAACACCCTCTTGCGCCGCTATGGAAAGCCGATCGGCCTGGACCCCGGCTTTACGATCCTGGACCGCGGCGATGCCGAGGACTTGATCGGTCTGTTGCGCGCGCAACTCGGCCTCAACGAGAAAGATAAACGGTTCCCGCGCAAAGGCACGATCATGGACATGTTCAGTCGATGCGAGAACACCCTGGAGTGTCTGGAAGACGTCGTCCTCACCGAGTACGCGCATTTTGCGGAACATCTCGACGCGCTGAATGCGCTGAGGCGGGCGTTCGAGACGGCCAAGCGGCAGCGGCAGCTGCTCGACTACGACGATCTTTTGGTGAAACTCAGGGAGTTGCTCAGCGGAGATCCGTCGGCGAGAGACGCGATCTCCCGGCGCTTTCAGTACGTTCTGGTGGATGAGTATCAGGATACGAATCGGCTGCAGGCGGATCTGATCCGGAAGTTGGCGGCTCGGCATGACAATGTCATGGTTGTCGGCGATGATTCGCAATCCATCTATGCCTTCAGGGGAGCCACGTTCCGCAATATCATGGAGTTTCCCGATCTGTTTCCCGGCACGGTCATCTATAAGCTGGAAGAAAACTATCGCAGCACGCAACCGATTCTCAACCTCGCGAACGACATCATCCGTGGAGCGCCCGAGAAGTACAGCAAGCACTTGTTTACACGGAAACTCGACGGGCCATTGCCGGCCCTCGTGCAGGCATCCGGTGAAGACGCGCAGTCGCGGTTCATCGCGCAAAAGATTCTCGAATTGCGCGAGGAAGGCATCCCGCTGGATGACATGGCGGTGCTGTTT
>JBOHOS010000179.1:0-10420 GCA_050731295.1 Nitrospiraceae bacterium
GCTGATGATCGATAATTATGACTCGTTTACCTATAACCTGGTCCAATACTTTGGAGAACTGGGTGAGGATGTTCGGGTCTATCGGAATGACAGGATCACACTCGAGGACATCGAATTATTGCGCCCGCATCGGTTGGTCATTTCTCCGGGACCGTGCACGCCGAACGAAGCGGGTATCTCGGTTGCGACGATCCGGCATTTTGGCGGGCGGCTGCCTCTGCTCGGCGTCTGTCTCGGCCATCAATCATTGGCTGTGGCGTTCGGAGGAGAAGTGGTGCGCGCGGAACGGTTGATGCACGGCAAGACTTCCATGATCCATCATGACGGGAAGACCATCTATCAGAACCTGCCGAATCCGTTTGAAGCCACTCGGTATCATTCGTTGCTCGTCAACCGCGCAACCGTTCCGGGATGCTTTGAAATTTCAGCCGAAACAGCGGAAGGCGAGATCATGGGGATGCGTCATCGCACGCTGGGCGTCGAGGGCGTTCAATTCCATCCCGAATCGATTCTGACCGCCGCCGGTAAAGACCTGCTCCGGAATTTCCTCAAACTCTAAGCGTCTGCGTTGAACGCTACAGATATCCTTACCGTGCGGAATCAAAACAGGGCTCTCTGCGCCGGGAGAGATATGCTGGGATGGAGTCGTGACTAAGGTCAGAAAGAAATAATTGCGAGGCTACTGTGGAACAAAACGAATCATCTTACTTAATGGCGACGGCTTTCACCTGCTTGAAGGTCGTGTGGCCTTGGAGCACTTTCAAGATGCCGTCCTGAACCAGCGTGGTCATGCCTTCATCGAGCGCGACCGTGAGCATCTCTTCGGTCTTCGCTTTTGACTGGATCAGCCGTTTCATACGGTCCGTACCGAGTAAGAGTTCGTGCAGACCGATTCGGCCTCTGAACCCTGTCTTATTGCAAGCTTCGCAACCTCTCCCACGAGAAACCTTAAAGGTGTTGCTGTACGTGATTCCCAGCTTCTCCCAGTGGGAAGCTCCGTAACCTTGAACCAGTTCATCATATTCCGCCTGTGACGGATGATAGTCTTCTTTGCAATCCTTGCAGATGCGTTTGCACAGCCGTTGGGCCAGGACTCCCAACATAGCATCCGCAAAACTGAAGGGATCGCATTCCATGTCGAGTAGGCGGGTAATCGTCTCAACCGAGCTGTTGGTGTGAAGGGTGCTGAAGACGAGGTGGCCCGTCAACGAGGCTTCGATACCGGTATCGGCGGTCTCTTTATCTCGCATTTCTCCGACCATGATGACATCCGGGTCCGCGCGAAGAAATGCCCGCATCGCCATGGCAAACGTAAATCCGATCTTGGGCTGCACTTGAACCTGCCGCAGCCCATACTGGGTAATTTCGACCGGATCCTCGGCGGTCCAGATTTTTCGGTCTGGCTTGTTGATAAACCCAAGGATCGCATGGAGCGTCGTTGTTTTCCCCGATCCCGTCGGTCCCACGGAGAGAATGATGCCATAGGGCTTTTCGGCAATGCTCTTGATCTCTCGCAAATTGCGCTCGGTGAATGCCATTTTTTCGAGAGGCAACGGCTCGCTGGTGGCCAAGATTCGCATGACCACGTCTTCATTGTATCCGGCGGTGGGGACGGTGGCGACGCGAAGCTCGATCTCTTTCCCCTCTCCGATCTTAAACTTAATCTTGCCGTCCTGCGGCTTGCGGCGTTCCGCGATATCCAAACTGGCCATAATTTTCAAACGAGACACGATGGCTCGGCGATAACTGGAGGGGATCTTCATGTACTCGGAGCATGTTCCATCGATACGGAAACGCACCAAGGTCTCTCGCTTCTCACCGTATGGCTCGATGTGGATGTCGGACACGCCGGATTTATAGGCATCGCCGATGATCTTATTGGCCAATCTGACGATCGCATTGTCATTCTCATCTACACCCGCAGAGGCGGCTTCAGCCTGCTGTTCTTGCTGCGCCTCATTGACCAATTCGCCGAGAATGTCGCTGATAGAGCCCGGATCCGTCGCCGCAGAAGTCGGCGTCTGCCCGGTCGCGACCCGAAGAAATTGTGCGATATCCCGCCGCAAGCCGACCGCAAAGCGGATACCCTGGCCGGGAAACATCCGTTGGATGTCTTGAACCCGCCCCAGGTCATTGGGATCGTCGATCAAAATCTCGATAATGTTTTTGTTTCGTTTGAAGGGAATCCAAAAACTCTTCTTGAGATAATCAAGGTTGAGGTTCTTCAGCAGCTCGGGATCAATGATGATTCGGTCGTCATACTCGACATGCGGGCATTGATGGAATTGGCTTAGCGATTTGACGATGTCTGATTTGGGAACCTTATATTTTTCGATCAGCAGCGACTCGATATCTGACTGGCCTTTCCTGGCCTCAGCGATCGCGGCATCAAGCTCGAGTTGTGTGATGCGGTTGCTCGCGACGAGATAGTCGAACTTGGTGAGAGTTTTCTTGGCGAGTTTCCGGAGGTTGAAAAATGCAATGCCGAGGCTCTTGGCGATTTCCGCCACCCATTCTTCTTCTTTCTTTGTAAATCGCCCTCCGCCTCTTTTATTGAGAAGTTGCACCACGCCCATCAGGTATTTGTTTTCAGCCACGATCGGGTAGGTCAGAACCTGCTTGGTTTGAAAGCCGGTTTTCTTATCCCACGAGCTGTCGTGGCACAGGGCAGGGTGGATGCGGCTCAATTCCGTCTTATTATACGCGTCGCTGATATTGACGGGGCGCAGATACTTTGCGGTAAATCCGGCGAGGCTCTGCTCGCTGATGGGAACGCGAGTTTCCTCCACCGCGTCAAGGTGTGGAACTTTGGAAAAAATTTCCTTCTTCTCGGGGTCGACTGCGTAGAGCGTGAGATCGTCGGCGTCGAAGAGACCCAGGATATCTTTGTTTAAGTCAAGGAGAATTTGATCGAGGTCCTTCGCGGCATGGATTTGATTGGAGATGCGTTTGACTTCTTCGGCATGCGCAATTTTTTGCTGGAGTTCTTGGACATTTTCGGGCGCGGCCTTCGCTTCCATCCTGCCCCCGCAACCAGACGCTGTGAATACTGAAGCGTCAAAAACGATAGCATAAAACCACAGAAAATCAAGGTGAAGTGACCTGAGACCACGGAACGCGCATCCGGCGCCTCACTGGGAATCCTCCGGCGACATTGAACTACGTCAGACCCCATTTGCTCGTACATTAGTCATGCCGCGGGACCCCGCAACGCAACGATGAGCGGTTCTGTGCCGCTTGCACGACTCTAGCGTTTTTCGTTTTCAAAACAACAAAAAACGCTCCCGCGCTCTCGCTACTATGCCGAACATGGTTGTCGATCGGCTTCGCCTGGGTTTCAAGATAAATCGCATCCTTCCGAAGGCAAAGGAGCAACGGTAAATGTACTCAGGCGATGGCATTGTCATTGTTCACTTACATGTAAGGGTCTTTAACTTTCCAAAGAGGGCACCCTTCGACTTGCTGACAGGAAAAGGTGAGCGAAGTTGTTCTTGAATTACGGAAACGCGACACAGTGGACAGTCAACTTCAACGCCGGTGTCTGCTCAGAAGCTTGCTCGTATCCTCTGCTTTGCTCCTCGTTTTGTTTTCTTTACCTTTACAGTCATCGGCAAATGGTCTCTTTCAATTTAAGAGCTCCCCCGGAGCGGAGTCGATCTTCCTCTTCAATAATGCCGTCCAAGACGTATCGGTGAAAACGGTTTTCCATGGCCAGTCAAGTAAGTCGGACCCGTTGAGAAATATTCTTTCGGGGGTCCCGGAGAAATCCACGCTGAGCGTTCTCATGAGCACCTCATTATGGTCGGGTCGCGTGAAGGGTTCGGCATATTGCAAGACCAAACGACGAGAGAAGTCTGGGGTGAACATCGGAATGATTCGTCTCAAAACGGTCTTGACCGAACGGTGGGATAATATCGGTAAAGACCCACGCCGTCCCCGCGTGTTCGGAAGACAAAAGAGGACCACGCTTGCGATTGCACCGCCTGCGTGGCCGGAATTGATCATTACCTATGCGCGCGACTCCTTTTGGAGCTCGTTGGAGCCGATCGGGGTGGCCCCTCAACGGAATTTAATGGACACGGTAGAGGCCGCTTTATCGTATGACAAATCAAAATGGGACGCGCGGCTCTTTTCTATCTACTCAGTTAATCATGATCGACTGCGGCTCGATGGGAAAAGCGTCGGCTTAACTCACGCGATCAGTGGGTCCTATCGCCCGACAGAACGGATTACGATCGCGTCCACCGTCAGCATCAGAGCGGATCATCAGCGCTGGTCGGGCGTACGATTGGAAACGCCGTCCGCCTCGCTGGCGTTGACGTATTTGGCCGGCGCCGCTTTCAAAATGACCGCGTTCGGGTCCTATAGTCGGACCAGAAACAGTGATGGGCTCGTGGACACCAGCACATCACGAATGACTAGTGTCTTTACCTGGGTATGCCAAAACACTAGCACTCTCCGCACGACTCTTTCGTTGGATGCCAGTTACACCGCGTGGCTCGATGCCATTCAACCTTCCTACTCGACTGAGTATGTCTCGGGACTGCTGCGTTTTCAGGTCGCGGCTCTGTGACATCCACTATTCCACCAATATCTTTCCGACGGTGTTGATCTCACCCCCTGGGACGGGAGATTCCATTCTCGCGTTATAGACGTACAATCCGGCGGACATAAAACAGAGGCTCGAATAATCATTGGCACCGACCGTGCTGGAAGTCGTTCTTGCCTGTAGCTTGAAATCTTTTTGACACGAAACCTTCTCTTGTAATGCGTCAACAAACACGACTCTTACGGGCGCATTTCTGGCATTGACCCACCTGACCTCATCTCCAACGCGAACCAGCAGTTCCATCGGGTCAACCGATTCACCGATTCTGACGTCATAGATCTTACCGGTTCGGGTGGATTGTGCGAGATCTCTAGAGGCAGAGCATCCGGCGGTCACAACCAGCGCGAGCACAAAGCAGAGGTTCGTTTTCCAGCCCATTCTTTTTCCCCCTTTGTATTGCAGACCTGATCGTTAACACGTATGTACGAGAACGTACGCAAATCCTGCGCCTCCGCTTTTAGCGGATGCTATGTGATGAAAACTCCGAGACATTTAGGGATCCGAAGCATTGCTCACGATAACACAGTGGGCGCGTCGGAGCGACTTGTCGCGTGGAGGCCATCGACATACTCGAATCCAGCGCACTTACCGATCTGACATCTTTTCCATTTAGGACAATCTGTCTAGCTTTGATCATCCTTTTCAGTCCTTATTGGTGGCTCAGCCGCAGTGTGCTCGTAGCCGGAATAGGGTTTGATGAACCCTGGTAAAGACGTCCACAGAGAGGATGCTATTTCCCACAGGCGCCGATTCGTTTGCCGGTTATGGACCCCCATGCGCCTGCCGAATTCATGAAGCTCCCTTCCAGGCGCGACCCTTCGCCGGTAAACAACAAGCTGTCTTCCTGATACCCCCCTTGAAATTCCCAGCGCAAATACACGCCATCTCCCAGGACGGTGATCTTGGCCGGGCGCGCTCTGGTCGTGGACTCGCCGTTCGGTGGGGGAAAGACCATGGTCATCTTATGATCCTGGTGATTTTGATGGTTATGGACGGTCCATTGCCATGTGCCGCACAGACGCGCCAATCCTCTCATCACCCTCCGCCGTTCTTGCCAGGTGCGCAGGTCGAACCATCTGTTGCGCGCGTGCTGTTCAGCCTCCGCCTCCGCTCGGATAGCAAGCGCCACGAGATGGGAGGTCAATGCAGGACGGAGGTGAAGCTGAACGTAGCGAGCGGCCACAGTCTCTTGCAAATGGCCGTCTGCCTTTTGGCTCAAAAGCCCGTTGGCGTCGCTTTGCTGCCAATACGACGATAAGCGTCGCTGAATCCCGTCGATTCCTTCCCGCTCTGCGCTGGCGATCCATGAATCTTCTGATGTCGTCAGCCGAGGATATGCCCGGTTCATATAGCCGGCATATGCGGCATAATCCGGCAGGGGATCGGATGAGATTGATTCCGGACCCGAAAAGGATGACAGGACTAGAGCGAGGTTTATCATGGGGGGCAGCAGAGGAGGTGTGATCTCCTCGAGCAGCCAGATGCGTTGCAGTTCGATGCGCTGCAGAGCTGACCGAATCTCGGCGGGGGCGCCGATATCGGCCGCGTGTTTCAGCGCGGTGAGCAGTCGCCAGGTCGCGAGGTCGGCCATTAACTTGACCCCGAGAGTATTGGCATCCGGCAGGACAGAATTCTGAGCGGTGGCGCCGGCCGCAGACTGCGGCTCTCCCTTCTTCAAGGGCGTTGAGAAAAGATCTATGAGTCCCAATGGGGGGGCGAGGGAGCGGAACAGCGACTTCGCTTGCGTGGCCGATGTGAGCGTCTCCAGCTGATCGCCATACGCCAGAAGGATGTTGTGAAAATCAGGCGGATTGATCTCGTCCGCCGCACCCGCTGCAGGAGTAAGTTGCCCGATCGCGAGAACCCATACGGCAATCAGAGCAAGGGCAAAGCTTCGACGCATGCCTCTATTGTGCGGCAGGCAGGTTCCCGATCGCAAGATCATGGGCGAGACATTCGTCGCGGGAAGAAGAAAGACCTGTGGTTATCGCGCGTCGGATTGGAAGCACCTGCGCAAAAAACTGACCGTGGACTCCCATGCTGCATGGGCGGCGTCCGGACGGTACTGCTCCCGGCGGGTGTAGTTGCAAAAACCATGTGGCGCGTGTTCGTATGTCTGAATATCGATTGGCTTTCCCGATTCCTTCCCGGCGTCGACCAACGAAGCCATTTGCTCATCTGACACGCACGGGTCCGAGCCGGCACGGTGATAGAGAACAGGACAGCAAAGAGTTTTCAACACCGCCGCTGGTGTAGTGACCTTTCCATACACGGCCACCGCGGCTCGTAAACGCTTTCGCTGGCATGCGAACCTGATGGCCAGAGACCCGCCCATGCCGAAGCCGATCACGCCGTGCGCGTTACGTTTGATCATATCCCGGCTATTGAAAAATTCGCAGCACGAATTGACGTCCTGGAGAAGATCATCTTCTTTAGCACGGGCGGCCAGGGCTTCCGCGACTTCCGTATCGGCCGTGACCATCCCCCCTTGCCGTCCGTATAGGTTGGGCACCATGACCGCGTATCCCTCGCACGCGAGTCGTTGGGCCAGATCCTTGATCTGCGAGGTCAGCCCCCATTCCTCATGAAGCAGGACTATTCCGGGGTAGGCGCCCTTTTCCTGCGGCCAAAACTGAATGCCTTCGACCTGCGCTTCTTTTGGAACGCGAGTCCTGAAATAGGGGTCGGTGGAGGCATCCATCATGGTGGGAATCGGCACTCCGCTTGAAAAACGAAACGAGCTCGTCCCGATTTGTTGAGAAGAAAATGGAGGAGTATGATCCGACATGGGTTCTACGCCTATCCTTCGGTAAATAGTCTGCCGTCTCTGCTTGTGAAGGAGTCATACTATAACGGCGCGGTGCCGTGGTGTCAATTTAGTGAAATTGACCGGTTCCCTAACCGCTGACTAGAATGCCGTCTTGCGCCGTGTGACGTGCAACGGCATAGAAAGGCAGACGAGATGCCTCCGCTGGGAATCGGATTGATCGGGTTGGGCCGGCACGGCTTGCGATACGCGCGGCATCTTCTGGAGCCTCTGCCACACGCCCGTTTAGTGGCCGTCTGTCGGCGGGATGTCGCTCAGGGGTCGGCGTTTGCGGACGAGCATGCGCTCCGCTTTTTTCAAGACTATCGCGATTTGCTCGCCGCGAATGAGGTTCAGGCCGCCGTGGTCGTGACTCCGCCTTCCTTGACCTATCCGATCTGCATGCAAGCCGTCAAAGCCGGCAAGCCGCTTTTGATCGAGAAACCGTTGGCCTGCACAAGCGCTGAAGCGCTCGCGATGGTGGCCGCCGCGGAATCGTCCGGAGTTCCACTGATGACGGCGCAAACGTTGCGCTATGATCCCTCGGTGCTCGCCTTGAAAGCGAAGCTGGTCGAGGCCGGGCGGCCGCGTTATGTCGTACTAACCACCCGCGTCGAGCCGAGGTCGGACCTGTGGAACAATGAGGCCGACTATGGCGGCCGAGGCGTACTGCTGGAGATCGGCATTCATCTATTGGATCTCATCCGCTTTCTCACCGGTGAGGAGATCGCGGATGTCCGGTGTGAGATGGACCGATCTGCGCCGGAGCAGCCGGAATCCAGAGCCTTGGTCAGTCTCCGCACGACCGGCGCTCTCGCGTGCATGATCGACGTCTCGCGTGTCGGTGCGGGTCGAACAGGTCGAGCGGAATGGATAGGCGAGGATGGACAGTTGATCGCGGACTGGGTCGAGCGCCGCCTCCGCCGGTTGACCCGGCAGCGCGCCGTCGATGAGTGGACGATCGCGGATCATCCGACCATCGTCGCGACCCTGTCCGCATTTGTCGAGGCGTTGCAGCGCGGGACGCCGATGCCCATTTCCGGGCGAGACGGGCTGAAGGCCGTCGAGGCCGCCGACGCCTGCTATGAATCCGCAGGGACAGGAGAGTGGGTCCGTTTGACGCGCTGAAGCGGTGAGTCCGTTATTCTGCCGGAACGACCCAACTAAAAACCTAAGCGTGAAACGGACCAACAGGGGTTAAGAGTCGGCGACGATGTGCGTATCCGTTTCCTCGACGCCGTCGATCGTGTGAATTTTCGTGATTACGACTTCGGACAGGGACTTTTCATCGGTCACGTTGACAAAGCTGAAAATGTCGGGTTGGCCGAAGCATGGATGGACCTGTTCAATCCCCGCCACCTTCTTGAGCGATTTCACGACGTCCTTGGTTTTGCCCGCTTTCACTTTGATCAAAATGTAGGCTCTGGTGGCCATGGCAATCTCCTCTCAGGCGCATTGCTTGGGGCAGTGCGCGGTCGGGCATTTAGAGCCCGGCGCCGGGCATGTCACGACGCCGTGACGCATACACCATATGCAGATCTTTTCCTTTGGCAGCTAGATGAGAGCGGGCTGCGCGAAAGATGCGGGCAAGCAGATGAAAGTCGGTTTGTCCGATGTTGAAATCGCGAAACCCTTCTTGCAAGCGAGCATCTTGCCAGGTAGTCTCGCTGTCCGCAAACTCGATCACAGCCTCCAATATCTCAGATGTCCACCCGGCCGACTGAAATCGTTCGATCGCCGACGAGGCCTCGTGGCCGAGTTTTGAGACCAACGCATCCGCAAACAGCCGCTTCACCGCGGGATTGTCGCTCTTGAGGAACGCGGCTTGGAACTGAATGAGCGCCTTAATCAATCGATTGGCCTCGACGCTTGATTCCGCCGGTAACGCGCCGGCGTCCTGAAACGTCGCCAGAAGAGCCATGACGGCTCCGACTTGCGTGGACGAGGCTCGGCCACCGCCGCTCTTCTTCTCCCGTCCATTGGGCGGTGCGAACATTTCGTTGACGTTGCTGTACGACCCTCCGGGTTTGGGTCCTCCGGCAATGACGTACAGGCGATGATCGACGACGGCCGACCCCAATCCATGGCGGGGGGTCGGCATGGGCGCCATCTTCTCCCATCGATCTTGATCAGCGAGATAAGCCTCATTGGCCGAGAAAGTCCCTTCCGGTGATTCCCCTCCGAGCACATAGATCCGGCCCTCGATCACGCCCGCGGTGATGCCGCTTCGGGCCGTGGGAAGGTCCGCGACACGCGTCCATCGGTCTGACGCCGGATCGTAGGCCTCCGCGATCGTGAGGTTCTGGCCGTAGTCTCTCTCGCGACGACCGCCGATCGCATAGACGCGCCTGCCGATCGTGGCCGCGGCCAGATGATCGCGGGGCGTCGGGAGCGCGGCGCGGGCCATCCAGGTATTGCCGGCCGGATCATATTCTTCGACCGCGGCGGAATTGCCGGCATCATCATATCCGCCGATGGCGAGAAGTTTGCCGTCGATCTCGGTGACGGCCAGGGCCCCGCGCACGGTCGGCATGGGTGCGCGTTCCGTCCACTCATCGGTTGTTGGATTGTACTGGTAGACGGTGGCGACCGGTTTCCAGATCGACAGAAAGGATTGCGTGAAGCCGCCGATGATATAGAGCCGATCCCCGGCGACGCCGATTCCGGCATGATGAAGACCGACCGGAAGCGGGCTCTTGGCGGTCCATTGATCGGTCGAGGGATCGTATTCTTCGACGATCGCGCTGATCGTCAGATCTTTCAAGTTGCTGATGGTGGGCTCCGTAAATCCTCCGACGACATAAATCTTGCCTTCGACCGCTGCCGCCGACACCTCCGTGCGCTTTGTCGGAGCGGGCGCCATCGGTTTCCATGTTCCCCAAACCGGCGCAATCTCTTGAGCGGAGGTAGGCAGGCCGAAGAGGAGACCGATCATGAGGAAAAACGTGACTGACCATGAGGAAGATGGAATCCATTGGCGGAGAAATACGTGTTCTCGACAAGCG
>JBOHOS010000180.1:0-1824 GCA_050731295.1 Nitrospiraceae bacterium
GTGTGGATTACAGAAGTCTTCGACAAGCAGTCGAACGTGCGGCTCCTCTTAGCGACCAGCCATCTGCTCAGCCACTGCAGCCGACAGAGGGCTAATACCATGCGCGAAAAATAAACTGAACCTTATCTCGATTTAATCAGAAATTTATGAAGGAGGCTAACAGGAAGAGCTTCATCCCAGCAGGCTGAGAAAGTCCTGGGCGAGGCGTTCGGCCAAAAATAAACTATCGGGAGCCTCTCTTTACACACGCTCCTAACGACTCGCTCCTCATCGTCTTTACAAGAGTTGCCGAAGTTGTATCCGCAATCATGCTGATAGTACTCTGTTGCGATGAAGCAGCCAGTGATCTCCTGTAATCCCGACGTCATGGGCGGTACCCCTGTATTTTATGGCACCCGCGTGCCTCTGCAGACCTTGTTCGACTACCTGGAAGCCGGAGAGTCAATCGACGACTTTCTTGAAGGCTTTCCCTCTGTGACTCGGGAGCAAGTCATCGCCTTTCTCGAAGAAGCATCAAGCCCAAGCGTTCATAGCCATTGAGCGGTCGGACTAGATCCCCGCGTACCATTCATACCCCTGATCTTCCCAATATCCGCCTTTTCCTCGGCCAATGCCCTCTAAGCTCTCGACCAGTTCAATGCGCATGACGTACTTCGCATGCTTATAGCCGAGTTGCCGTTCGACGCGGAGGCGCACGGGCGCGCCGTGCGCGATCGGCAAGGGTTGATCGTTCATCTCATAGGCTAAAATCGTCTGGGGGTGAAAAGCGTCGTCGAAGTCGATGCTTTCATAATAGGACAGGCCGTCTTCGTCCGGATCAGCGCAATGGAAGACGACGTAGCGCGCTGAGGGAAGCGGCTGTGCTTGTTCGATGATCTGACGGAGCTGCGCGCCCTTCCATTTGCCGATCGCGCTCCAGCCTTCCACGCAATCATGCCGCGTAATTTGAGTGCGTGATGGCAGTCCCCGAAGCTCCGCCAACGAAAAGGCAATAGGTCGCTGCACAAGCCCCCCGACATGTAATTTCCAATCAACAAATCCATGTTGAGTCATCCTCTGGTATTCCGGATTCTCCGGATCGCGATTGCCGTTCGCGGGGAAGACCGGCGAGAGGTCCGCGTCCGTAAACTCCTTCGCCATCGCTTGCCTTGGGCTGATCAGCCGCTGCGCGCGCTTTGTGATCCCTTCCGTCTTGCCAAGGAGGCTGGTAAACCAGTCGCTCCGTGAGAGATTGTCGCAGCCCGCCAGCACGAGAAGCCCCGCGGCCTGTGCGGCGCCGATGAGCATGCGCCGACGGCCGATCATTCGATCATTCAGGTTACCGTTCATCATGCACCTCATGAGCAGGAGTGACCCAAAACCAGCCCGTGATCATGGATCGAATATTATTTCGGAGACCAGTTGTCGCGACCATCAACAGATGCACAGCGACGAAACTGATGAATCCAAAGCACGCGACGAAGTGGATGGTCCGAGCGGACTGCCGCCCTCCGAAGAGACTCAGCAATCCCGGAAATGCCGCGTCGATCGCAGGCGACATGGTAAGCCCCGTCAGAACGATGAGCGGACCCAAACCGAAGATCACGCCGGTATAGGCCAGCTTCTGCATGACGTTATAGTGCTTCGCTTCCTCTCCGGTTGGATGGCGAAATCGCACATGGTTCACGATGTCCCGGCCGATCCTGCGCAGATCTTTCAGCTTCGGGAACAGGTCCCGCCAGAAATGCCGGTTGGCGAGCGCATACAGCGTGAAGAAAAGCCCATTCAACACGAAGATCCAGGCAAAGAAGAGATGCCACTGGCGTCCCATCGCGAGCCATTTAC
>JBOHOS010000181.1:0-2577 GCA_050731295.1 Nitrospiraceae bacterium
GCCTTCGGCATGGCGCTGGCGTTTGTGATCTTTGCCGGATCGGAACTGTTCACCGGGAATAATTTGAGCTGCGCCGCCGGCGCACTCGCCGGCGCGATCACATGGAAAACGGTTGGACATATTTGGATGGTATCGTTCGCGGGCAATCTGCTGGGATCACTCGGGCTTGCCTGGCTGGTGGCCCAGTCCGGCGTCCTCTCTCATGCGCCGCAAATCGATCTGGTCCTGCACACGGCGGCCGCAAAGATGAATCTCTCCGCGTGGGAACTGTTCATGCGAGGCATCCTGTGCAACTGGCTGGTGTGCCTCTCGGTCTGGATGGCCGGACGCCTGAGCAGCGAGACCGCCAAGTTGATCGTCATCTTCTGGTGCCTGTTGGCCTTTGTGGGAAGCGGATTTGAGCACAGCATCGCCAATCAATCCTTGCTGGGCCTGGCATTGTTCCATCCGCATCCCGGCACGGTGAGCTGGGGCGGATTTCTCTGGAACCAAGCCTGGGTGGTTCTCGGCAATGTGATCGGCGGTGCCGTCTTCGTGGCCGGGGCGTATTGGCTCGCCGCGGCGCCGATTCCTCAACATCGACCCGAAGTTTCCGTCACGGCCGTTTCTGCACAGTCGGCGAGGGTATGAACAAAATCGAAGAAATCAAACGGACGTGCGACGGATTGGACGTTCGAGAGACCATTGCGCGCTACGCGACAACAGGCTGGGAGTCCATTTCCGATGACGACATCCAGCGTTTGAAATGGTACGGGATCTTTTTGCGGAATCCAACGCCCGGGTACTTCATGATCCGCGTGCGGATGCCGGGGGGACGGACCGATGCCGCGCAGTTGCGCGCGCTGGCGGAGATCGCCTCGGTCTATGGAAATGGGCTGCTCGATGTGACGACCCGGCAACAAATCCAACTCCGGCACATTCGCATCGATGATGTGCCTTCGATCTTCGCGAGGATGGAGGCCACCGGCCTGACGTCTCTTCAGACCGGCATGGACAACGTCAGAAATATCATGACGTGTCCCGTCGCAGGGTCAAACCCCGACGAATTGATGGACGCCACGCCGGTCGTCGCGGCGCTGAATCAAGCGCTGCTTGCCAACCGGGCGTACAGCAATCTGCCCCGCAAGTTTAATATGGCCGTGACCGGCTGTCCGGATAACTGTCTCCATACCGAGACGCAGGACCTGGCGCTGGTGCCCGCGTTCGCCACGATCGATGGAACAACGCGATCGGGATTCAATGTCCTGGCGGGCGGCAAGTTGGGCTCCGGCGGATATCGCATCGCCAGCCCGCTCGATATCTTTGTCACGCCGGCGGAAGCGGTGGCAGTCTGCCGGGCAATCCTTGACGTCTTTCGTGATTTCGGCTCACGCGACAGCCGTAATACGGCGCGCCTGGCCTTCTTAATGGATGAGTGGGGAGAGACTCGAGTTCGGGAAGCTGTGGAAGAGCGAGTCGGATGGAGCCTCAAACCGGCCGGTGTGGATGCCCGTAAGCCCGGCGTCAAGGACCACATCGGTCTCTACCGTCAAAAACAAGCCGGTCTGAATTATGTCGGTCTCAAAATCATGGTCGGGCGGATCGCCGCGACCGACCTTTCCGGCGTCGCGGCGCTGGCCGAGCGACATGGCACAGGCGAGATCCGCCTGTCACCTGCGCAGACGATCATCCTCATGAACGTGCCCGACCGGCGGGTCGGCGATCTCACCGAAGAATCGTTGGTGAAACGGTTTACCTATAATCCGTCACCGATCCGCAAAGGGTTGGTCAGTTGCGTGGGGAACGACTACTGCAACCTGGCGGTCATCGAAACAAAGAGCCGCGCGGTTCACGTCGCCAACGCGCTCGAGTCCACCCTGGGCAGCGATATGAAGCCGATCACCATGCATTGGTCAGGCTGCCCCGCCGGCTGCGGCAATCATCTCGTCGCCGACATCGGTCTACTGGGGAAGAAGATCAAGGTGCAAGGACAGGTGGTCGAGGCCGTGGATGTCTACGTCGGAGGCCGTTCCGGTCCGGACCCCAAGCCGGCCGTCAAACTTTTGGAAGATGTTCCATGCGACAAGCTGGCGTCGGTGTTGGAAGGGGTCATCCCATACCATGCGCGCGAGAAGATGCATCGAGTGCGCGGCGCGAGAGAGGGGAAAAAGGTCATCAAGCCTAAGCCGGAGCCGATCGATCGAACCTCTTCGGCGCTTATTTCTATTCCGGCCTTGCCATAGCGGAGCGCAGCTTCAATATCCTCGTTCTGTTTGTGATTGCCAACCTCCTCACGGCTTTCCTCATTTCACTACGCCACTTCTCCTCATTGCCCTATAGGGGAAACGGGACGTCTTGTCTTAAATAGGACAACCTGTTCGCCGGCCGTGCGCTTCGTGAAACTGCAGGCTGCGCGATCGTTTCGAGCCCACTTGTGCGTCCTCGTGAGATCGGCGTGTTCTCTCCTTCCCGACAAGGCACGCCATGATCAAGTGGACGTTGCAACGGCGACCGGTATGGCGGCAATCACATGTCCTTGATTATTCAATTGCGATCCCGAACCGCAGCAAACGAATTCATTAAGGCCCGCTGCTTGCA
>JBOHOS010000182.1:0-7767 GCA_050731295.1 Nitrospiraceae bacterium
CAAAGATCCGGCGTGCGAGTTTCACGATGCGCCATTGCCTGCGAACGATCCGCATGGACCGAAGGACATGCGACAGTCGGCCTGCGATTTGGAATTCGGCACCTCGACGGGCGCCTTGGGTTTACGAAAGTTTCCGAATCCGAATTTCAACAAGGAGCAATGGGCCGCGCTTAATAAGGGCCGCCTCGGCACATGGGCCGGTTACAACCAGGCGGTGGCGAGCCGCAGCGATCGCGCTGCGCCGCCCTTCAGTCGGCTCATGGACGGCTCCATCGAACCGCCGTTCCGCATCGGCATGGCATGCGGCGCGTGTCACATCGCGTTCAATCCGCTGAATCCCCCGAAGGACCCGGCCAAACCCAAGCGGGAGAATATTTCCGGCACCGTCGGCAACCAATATAGCCGCTTCTCTCAAATCCTCGGCTCCGGCATGGCGCCGGAGACGATCGAGTATCAGGTCTTCGCGCATGCGCGGCCCGGCGCCGTGGACACGTCGGCGATTCCCACCGATCAAATCAATAATCCGGGGACGATGAATGCGATCATTAACATCCCACGCCGCCCGCAGTTCTCCGAAGAGGTCGTCAAATGGCGAAAGAGCAACCAATGTCCGGCAGGCGTGGACGAGCGATCCTGCTGGTGCGAGCCGGGAAAAAACGGCAAGTGCTGGCAGCGGAGCAAACAAACGGAGATGGTCCGCCACATTCTGAAAGGCGGTGAAGACAGTATCGGCGACCGTGAAGCCGTCCAGCGGGTCTACTTCAATATCGGAAGTTGTTCCGAAGAATCCTGGGTCAATCACCTGACCGACCTGCGGCAGGTCGATCCGTCGCAGCGTAATTTCGACCAGACCGCATTTGATATCGGTCAGGCCCGCCGCGATTGCGCTCAATTCCGCGCGATCGAGGACCGGTTGGACGATGTCGTCAATTTCCTTCTCTCGGCCCGACCGGCGGACCTCTACAAAGCCCGAGGACTGAAGAACCCTCGCGATCTGGTCGAGCAATTGGACAAGGAGTTCGGCGCCGGCTCGGTGGACCGCGGCAAAGCGGTCTTTGCGCAGAATTGCGCGCGCTGCCATTCCAGTCAGCCTGAGCCGTTCACGGCGCGGGATTTCCGGGAAGTGTCCAAGGACCCAAAAGACAAGGGCATTCGGATCGATTGGCTCGGCAATGATCGACTGACGCCGGTCTCCGAAGTCGGGACGTATCAGGCCCGAGCGCTCCATGCCAACCATATGGACGGTCATGTCTGGTCTGAGTACGGTTCTGAGACGCTCCGAGCCAAGCCGCCCGACCCGAACGTCAAAGAACCGTCCGATGGCGGCCGGGGCTATTACCGCAACATTTCGCTCTTAAACGCCTGGGCGTACGCGCCATTCATGCACAACAATGCGATCGGGCCGGAAGTCTGCGGCGGCCCGGACGATTACCATTACCATTCGCCATACGTAAACAGCGATGACACCCCCTTGAGCAACCCGCCGGCATGCCGGCCGTTCGACCCCAGCGTCAAGGGCCGCTATGACCTGTACAAAGCGTCGATGACGGATCTGCTCTATCCGAACAAGCGCATTCCCAAGATCACCCTGTTCGAGCAGGAGGTCGTGATCCGCCTTTTCCCGAAATTGAAAGAGGGGAACCTGGACAAGTTTGTTGAGGGGACCATCGTCTTTCCGAAAGGCACGCCATCGGCGCGCATCGGCAACTTCCGTCATAAAGAATTCGTCGATGATCTCGTCACGTCCCAAGTGGACTTTGCCAAGCTGAAGGCCAAATACGTGGCTCGGTATGGGCCTGAAAAAGGCGAGCAGCTGGCGGCCACGCTTCAGGAAACGGCCAAGCGCTTGCTGGCGAATCCCACGTTGATCGTAGGCGCCGCCGGGGGGCTGCGGGAGGTCTACAGCAACAGTTTGGCGCTGCGGGAAAATGAGGGACACCGATTCGGCGAAGACCTTTCGGATAAGGACAAAAACGCCCTCATTGCGTTTCTGGCGACTCTGTAGCAGACAGTCACCAAAGGATGGAACTCATGATGAGAAGTCACCGATTCTTCATTGGCGTCTGGCTCTGCGCCGGGCTCCTTACGGCCTGCGATCGCGACTCCTCCCCGCCGCCGGTCACATTCGCGCCGAGCGGTGAAGGCTATGCCACCAAGATGGATTTTGCTCGGCTCGAGCATGAATTTCCACTCACAGCCGATGACCTCCTGAAGATCACGCCGGAAAACCTCGAAGGCGCCACGCAGGAGGAGGTGGATCAGATCTATGCCAGATTGACGGCCGGGCCGATACCCGACGGCGCCTTTCAGGGCCGGATGTTCTTCCCGAAGGGGAGCACCGGACAAGCGCGAGTGGCGGAGATCGTAGGCGGAGGGTTCAAGGGCCGCATCGTGGACTTTAAATCGGCCAAGCTGGAGCACCTCGGCGAGATCGTTTGGAAGGGGAAGGTGTTCGATCGATCCCATCGAATCCTGCGAAACCGCATCAACGACCTCGCCGTGCTTAAACCGGTCCTCGGAGACAACGTCGGATCCATTCAGAAGCTGGAGGTGGATGGGAAGGACACGTGGTTGTTGTTTCCCGCCAAATTGTATTGCGGCCAGAGCCTGCTGGACGGCCGCCGCGAATCCATCATTATCGATTACGCGTTTACGGATGACATCGAGGGATATCGGGAAATGCCGGATGCCTTGGCCGGCCGTGAAGGCTTGCAGATTCGAGATGAGATTCGGATGGTCCGGCCCGGCTTCTATCTCGGACGCGCGTATATGAAGCGGGCGTTCGTTCTGAATTTCACGCTGTACAACACAGACCTGGCCGACAAGGACACGGCCGCGTTCAAAGCGTCCGGCAAGGTCAATGAAGATTGTTGGGTCGGCCCGCAACGCGTGGCGGCCATGGCGAAATGATCGGTCTGTTGTGAACCGGCGATGCCTCTCATGTCGGACGACGCCACAGTTCCCATTTCACCACTTTGCGTTATTCTCGTCTTTGCGGTGTTCTTCAGCCTGCCCGGTTGTAGTACCGAGACGACCGACGAGACCCTGGTGTCTTCCGGCAAATCGGGACCGGTGTGGGTCGTCGAGCCGAAAGATCCCGGCAATAATCTGCCTTCGGTAGGACGATCATTGTTCGACTATCTGGTGACCGAACAGAAGAACGGGAAGATCGTCTACGACGTGCCTGTTCCCTTCGCGGCATTGGCCAAGAAAATCGAGCGCGAACTCGGCGCCGACTCGGCGCCGCGTTCTCCGCTGAAACGAGTGCTGATCCCGTTGAATCGCTCCCTCCAGCGACACGCGGCCAAACCGGAGTTTTTCAAATATCCCCGAGCCGTCATGGGAGTTGATACCGAACCCGCGCCGCAGCCCGGCGCCTCGGGCATGTTCCTGAAGGACCGTCTGTTCCTCGGCTATCAGGAGAAAGCGAACATCATCGAAGTGATCAGTTATAACGAAGCCGCCGGCCGTTTCGAATTTCAGGTGGTCAGAGACTATCGGCCCGGAGGCAGCCCCAAAGTGCTGTATGCCAACCGCGCGGTCTGCACCGTCTGTCATCAAAATCAGAGTCCGATCTTTGCCAGACCCTTGTGGGACGAAACCAACGCCAATCCGGCCATCGCCTCATTGCTCCGGGCTCAGCGACGCGACTTTTACCAGTTCCCCGTCCATCAAGGCGTTGACGTTCCCAATGCGCTCGACGACGCCACCGACCGGGCTAATGAATTTTCCACGTCTCAGTTGCTCTGGCAGGACGGCTGCGAACGAGCCGGAGCGCGAAGGGAGTCCATCGCGTGCCGTGCCGATACGTTGAGATTCCTCCTGCAATATCGCCTGACCGGGTCGCGCGACTTTGACACCCGCTCGTCGCGGTATGCCGAGCGGTTCGCTCCACGTTTTCTTCGCGGCTGGAAAGCGCAATGGCCGCAGGGCCTCTTGATTCCTAATCCGGACATTGTGAATAGAAATCCGTTGGATTTTTTCCGGTTTTCCGGCGCACAAGGCAGAGACCGCGTGTACAAGACCTCTGCCGAAGATGGTCGCGAACAAGTCACCTTTCGCTCGCGATTCGAGCCCTCCGTCCCGCGCGGCCCGATTGCCACGTGGTCGGCTTCTCAAGGTGTGGAATCCGTCAACCGGCTCATAGCCGGTCTGTCGCAGTTCATCGCCGAGGCCGACGTTCGGAGATTGGACGCGTCTCTTTTTCAGCGCGCATCCGGGGTAGGCCCGTCCGAGCATCGATACGAAGCCGCGTGCCGGTACACCCCGCGGTACCGCCGCGACGCGATCGACCGCATCACCTTTCGGTGCGCGGCGCCCGATCAGCACACGGAAGAGCGGGACGGAATTGTCGAGATGGACGGCGTGATCTATCTGGATGCCGGCACGGTGAAGAACGGCGCGATCGATTCTCTTGCGTTTCGTGAGGGTGATCATCTCATCGATCTTGACATCATACGGGGCAAGATGCGGGGAAGCGGACTGCGCGTGGAAGGCCGGCTGGAAGCGGCGCAGAAGCACAGCGGCCTCCACGCCCGGCGCGCCGACGGGAATGCCATTAGCGAGATCGCGTTTCGGGTGGATGGGCTACCCATTACGGGAATGAAGAACCGTCGATCCGCCGACTATCCCGGCAGCGTGGTGGTGGTGGTGTTGGATGATTTTTCACCTGTCCACGATGCGATTGACGCGATGAGCCATGAGACGCTGGCCGAGGCATCAGATGCCTTCGCGCGGAAGCCATTCCGGCGTGCGGTCGTCATGGAAGGACTGTTTGAGCACCTAGCCATGCCTCGCCTGAAGTGGTGCTGCCTCGACGACGACGGGATGCCGGCCGCGGTCGCCGATACGGCCGCCAACGCATCCGAGGCCGGTGTCGGCATGGCCAACGGCGGCCCTGACGCTCTCCCGGCTTTGAAGCCGTTCCGCCGATATTGTGCCAAGTGCCATCAGGGGGAAGACTCCTTCCCACCGAACTTTTTGCATGGCTCTCCTCAAGAGGTTCAGGCGCAGGTGAACCACTGCGCCCAACGCATCTTCTTCCGCCTGGAAATGTGGCGATTGCGCGCGTCAGTTCGGCCGGAAACCCCGATGCCGCCGGTCAATGCCCTTCGGCGGCTTGAGATTGCGCCCGAGCAATGGGCTTCCCACGCCGATCTGGCCGCTCTGAAAAATTACGCGGCCGGTGTGCTGAAAATCGGAGGCGCGCTTCCTCGACTGGAGGATCTCATCACCCAAGGGTATGACAACCTCCGGGAGTGCTTACCGGCGCCAGAGGCCTCCGCACAGATGGTGTCGGAGGTGATGACCGAACAGCCGCCGTCGAGGAACCGGCTGGCGAAGCGTGAGAGCAAGTCACAGGATGACGGAGCGTCACAGCAATGACCAATCACACCCCACGCCGAGCCTGCCGGGTGTTTCTCTTCGCGATCGCCCTCTTACTTGTGGGTGCGCTGGCCGCGCTCGCCTGGCGGTTCGGCGCCGACACACCGGTCGACTACGCCGGCATTGAAGACCATTTCAAGTATGGCTCCACAGGCGGAGAGCGCGAATCCGGATTCCCCTATTGGATTTGGAAGGCGTTGCCGCGTGTGTGCGAAGACAAGCTGCCGGACGGGAAGCAATTCCCCGGCCGGGAGTATCAGGCGCTGGGCTTTCTGTATGAAGGCGAGCGGGACTTGCCGGTGGGCATGTCGAAGCGCAGGCACATGGGACTGGAACGGGTCTTTCTCAATTGCGCCGTGTGCCACACGAGTACGGTGCGTGATTCATCCGGAAGCGCGCCGAGAATCATCACCGGCATGCCCGCGAACACCGTCGATTTGATGACGTTCGAAAAGTTCATGTTCGCGTGCGCGAAAGACGAGAAATTTTCCCCCGACCGAATCATTCCGGAAGTGCAACGGCTCGGCGGACGGCTGGATCTCCTCGATCGCTATCTGGTGTATCCCCTGGCGATCTATTTAATGCGGGATCGCCTGCTGATGCTGGAAAGCCGGTTCGCGGTGATGTTGAGCCGGCCGGATTGGGGACCCGGCCGGGTGGACACCTTCGGATCGGCCAAGGCCCTCTTTAATTTTCCGGTCGATCAAGCGCCGGATTCCGAATTGATCGGCGTGACGGATTTTCCATCGATCTGGCTGCAAGGGCCGCGCAAGGACAAGCAGATGCAGTTGCACTGGGACGGGAACAATACGAAGGTGGAAGAACGGAACCGGAGCGCGGCCTTCGGGACCGGCGCAACTCCGCCCACGCTGGATCGTGACCGGATCAAGCGCATCGAGGACTGGCTGCTGACGCGCGAACCGCCCGCCTATCCCTATCCCATCGATCAGACGCGGGCCGCCAAAGGCGCCGCTCTCTACAAGCAGTACTGCGCGAGCTGTCATGGCGCAAGCGGGCGCAATTTTGACGGCGGCGAGGTCGGCTCGGTCACGCCGATCGGGCAGATCGGCACCGATCGGCGCCGCCTGGATTCATACACCTACGACCTGGCAGTCAACCAAAATCTCTTGTATGCGGGCACCGACGATCCCGACGAACGTTTCTCGCATTTCCGGAAGACCTTTGGGTACGCCAACATGCCGCTGGACGGCCTGTGGTTGCGCGCGCCCTATCTGCACAACGGATCTGTGCCGACACTGAGAGATCTCCTGGAGCCCAGCCCGCGGCGCCCGAAGACGTTCCATCGGGGCTATGACGTGTACGATCGCGACAAGGTGGGGTTTGTCTCGACGGTTGCCGAGGAGAAGGGCCGGCGATACTTCGCGTTCGATACGGCGGTGCCGGGCAATTCCAACCGAGGCCACGAAGGCGCTCGATACGGAACCGAGCTGCCGGCGGAAGAGAAGGCGGCGCTGGTCGAATATCTGAAGACCTTCTAAAGAGAACGGCGCGCAGGGCTGTTCGGAGAGGAGCGGCATGGCAAAGACAGCGGGTGGATGGCGCGCGTTCAAGATAATTCTTCTCCTCCTTGTGATAGTGGTCGGCATGGTCGCGTTCGTCGGCTGGAACAGACTGATGCGCGAACGACCGCAACCCGCCTGGGCGACGGAGACCCCCGAGATGCGGTTCAAATACGGCTCGATCGGCGCGGAACGCGACGCCGGAATTCCGTATTGGATCTTCTATGTGCTGCCGCGCATGTTTCCCGAATACCTGCCCGGTCCCGGCGGCTATGCGTCGTTGGGGGTGGCCTGGGAACAAGGCCAGGAGTTGCCGATCGGTTTCACCAAGAAGGTGATCGGCTTTCCCCGGGTCGCCAACACCTGTGCGGCCTGCCATACCGCCAGCTACCGTTCCAAACCCGACGAGAACCCCACCTTCGTTCCCACCGGACCCAACCACACTCTCAATCTCGAGGTGTTTTTTCGGTTCATGATCGACTGCGCCAAAGATCCCCGGTTTAACGCCGATAACCTGATGCGCGAAATTCGCTTGGTGGCCGACCTGGACTGGATCGACCGGCTGCTCTACCGCTTCCTGATCATCCCCATCACCAAGAAACGGCTGCTCGAGCGCGAACAGCAATTCGCCTGGATCTATCGGAAAGACTTCCCCGAATGGGGCCGTGGCCGCGACGACGCGATGAACCTCACCAAGTATTTCATGATCAAGTTCCCGATGGACAACACCGTGGGTCCGACCGACATGCCGTCCATCTGGAATCTCAAGAAGTACAAGCCTGAGAACGGCCATTTTATGAACCTGGCGGGCGACAGCCATGACGCGCGCTCGGTGATCATCGACTCGGCCCTGGGCGTGCTC
>JBOHOS010000183.1:0-2276 GCA_050731295.1 Nitrospiraceae bacterium
TAATTTTAGAGAGGGCGATGCCGGCGGTGTTATGCGCGGACAGGCCGACCCCGGTGCCAGCCTCAATCGCCGCCCATCCTCCGCCGTACGATGTGACGACGATCGGCTCCGTTCCGGTGCCGCGATCCTCTGAATCGAAGAGCAGGGGACCGGCGAATCGGGCACCGGCTTCGAGGAGAATCCTGTCGCCGGGACGTAAATCAAGAGCATTGACACGTGAAAATGACTCCCACGCATTGTCCGGAGAGGTGCCGATGTTGTCGTTGTTTCCGGATGAACTGACATAGTAATCGGTCCCCCATCCCGGGATGGCGAGGGACAACATGGCGATAGTCGTCAATATGGTCACTATAATGGCCAGTGGTCGGACATCTACGGTCATCGACTCGGAGCACGGCCCGTGGGCGCCTCGGAATCGACCCGGCGCAGAAATGTTTCGCCCATGGCCACGATCATTCCATGATAGAAAAGGAGGGATCATACCCGCACCTCCGTGGACGGCGGGGTCTTGTCTCGTCCGTCCTGCCGATGGGCCGATTTGACAACCGGCCGAGACGACCGGGAGGCGAAGTAGCGGGCAGTCCCGATGGCAAACGCAAGTCCGCTGTAGAGGAAGTACAGCCAATGCCAGGGGATCACGCGAAGTGTAAACATCAATCCGCGCTTGCGGTGGAAGAACCGATACACGGATGCATTCAGCCCCAAGAGTACCAATGTCAACCCGCCGGCGACGCCCAGTAATTGAGGCATCCAGACACCTGCGAAAACGGTGAAGAGCACCCCGGGGACGAGTAACCCGCTCAACCGGCCCGAGTAGCTGAGGTTCAGATCATTGATGAGCTGCCGGTCGCGGTGAATCAATTCCGTCCAGGGAAGCGCCCGATAGAGAACATCGGCTTTCAGCATAGACCATAGCCGCCACTGTTTCATATGTGTGACCTGGATATGTTTCGAGAGCCGTATGCGATATCCGGCTCGCTTGAGCCGATAACCGAGTTCAATGTCCTCGATGGAGGGGTGCCGATAGCGCTCATCAAAGCCGCCGATGGCTCGGAACACCTCATGCTTGACGGCGCCGCACGCCCCCCAAAAGGTCGAGGCATCTTCGCGCGCCGTCTGGTGGACGTAATGATGAAACAGATTCTTGAACTGAGAGTGAAAATTCATGGCGGTGGGAGCGTCATCATAGGATCCGATGACGGCGCCCACGGTTGGATCGCCCTTGAACACAGCTGCCATTTCTCCTACCGTTCCTGATTTGATCGCCACGTCGGCGTCCACAAAAAAAATGATGTCGTCTTTCCTGACGGCGCGTGTCCCTGCGTTTCGCGCCACCGCGGGGCCACCCGGCTCGATGTGGGTCATGACGCGGGCGCCGAATTGCTCCGCCACAACTCGGGAACCATCCGTATCGCCGTCGGCGACCACGACCACGGCAGCAGGGGAAGGGTCGGCATTTATGACGCTCTTCAGACATCGGTGAAAGGGCATACCTCCGTTGTAGACGGGGATGACGACCGCAATCTCCGGCTTCTTCGAACCATCAGTCTTTCTCCGGCGGTCTTGGTGATACCGTTCATTCATATGGGTAGGTGATGACGTCGTAATTAAGAGCACGAGGGATCATCGGCATGTTTCAGTTCCGATGGGTAAGGTTTCAGGCATGAAAGTTTCGTCCAACTTTTGCCATGATATTAATAATGAGAACTTATATCATTGCTGCATTAGTTTTTACCAGCTTAAAAAACAAGGAGTGTTTATTCGATCCCGAGTGCGACTCTCTTGCCTGGATCGTCGGGATTTTCAGCAGTTACAGCAGCAGATCATCGCGGCGATGATCCCGCCATGAATTTTCCGTTGAAGCATGTCAACGTCGTAGCATACCTCACGGCGCCTGACGAGTCTGTCGTCCCCCGCCTGACCTACGATGAACTCATCGAATTCCTTGGCGGTTTGCGCCTTGGCGGACGATTCCATTCTCAGGAGGAAGACCGAAGAAACCGAGCCAGCCGGCTGGCGGAGGAATCCAGAAACGATTTACGAGCTGCGTCTGTGCAAAGCCTCGGCTATCTGGACGACTCGACCGTCCGCCGCGTTCTCGCCGGGCTGCGAAACTTTTTCCGCGATTATAAGTTGTTTGTCGTTCCGCCCGGCGAGCCGAAGGATTCACGGAAATTCGAATCGTTTCTTGAATTCGTGCGTGCCTCGTCGCGGCACCATGCCGTCTTGCTGAAACCGGATTATGCGGCGTCTCTCGGTGTCCTGAACCCGTTTCT
>JBOHOS010000184.1:0-9777 GCA_050731295.1 Nitrospiraceae bacterium
CGTGTCTACCAGTTCCACCACTTCGGCGTGCGCGCAGTATTATAGAAGTCGCCCAAAAGTCTTGTCAAATGAACCGCCTCTCCAGTACAATCTGCCTCTCAGTGCGCGCTGCCGCCGATTCAACCCCGTACCGGAAACGGCAGAGCCCGCCTGTTCACTGAGGCCTGATGGTTTCCCCCGTATACGCATCGCACCGTGCACTCGACTCCAACGCCCACGCCGGCGCTTTCTTTGATGTGGACAATACGCTGGTGCCCGGCGCCGCGATCGAAATCAGTTTTTTCCGATATCTGCTGAAGCGGGGTCTCGTCGGGGTCAGGGAGGCGGCAGATAGCTTGTGCTTTCTCCTTCGACACATCCCGCCCTTCTCGCTGCGCGCTCTCCGCGAGCGAAAGCTGTATCTCACGGGCAAGCAGCCGGCGGCGATTGAGCCGCTGGCTCAAGACTTCATCCGCTCTGAAATCTGTCCCCGTCTGTCGCCGGAGGGACGCGCCACGCTTGAGGCGCATCGGCGTGCGGGACACGCTGTGGTGCTCCTCACCGGCTCGCTGGACTTTCTCATCGCTCCCCTTGCCGCCGCACTCCAAGTCGAAACGGTCATGGCCGCACGGCCAGAGCGGACGCCAAACGGATATACCGGCCATGTTCTGCCGCCATTTCCCTACGGGGAGGGAAAACGGAGGTTGGTTGAGTCCTTTGTTCGTCAACACAATATGGCATTGAAAGATTGTTACGCCTATGGCGACAGCCCGGGGGATGTGGAGGTCCTCCAATCCGTCGGTTATCCCACGGTGGTCAATCCGATTCGAGGAATGGCACGGATCGCGCGTCAGCATGGGTGGCCGGTCGCGAGATGGAGTAATTGATCAATCAACAGTCGGTTATCAACCATCACCTTCAAACACGAAGACTGGCTAATTGCTGAACGCGTCTTTTCAGCCTATGCGTATCACCGAAATCTTTCACAGTATTCAAGGCGAGTCGAGCTACGCGGGCCTTCCGTGCGTGTTCGTCAGATTGACGGGATGTCCGCTGCGTTGCACGTGGTGCGACAGCGAGTATACGTTTCACGGCGGCGTGGAGATGACTCTCGATGAGGTCTTGCACCGAGTCAGTACGTTTGACTGTCGTCTTGTCGAGGTGACCGGAGGTGAGCCTCTGCATCAGCCGGAGTCGTTCCGCCTTATCGGGAGACTGTGCGAGGAGGGCTACACGGTCCTGGTCGAAACCAGCGGCGCCATCGACATGACGCCGGTGGATACGCGAGCGCATGTCATTCTTGATGTCAAATGTCCGGGCAGCGGGATGACGGATCGGATGGATTGGGAAAACCTAAGACGCGTCACGGCCAAGGACGAAGTCAAGTTCGTCATCAAAGACCGCGTGGATTACGATTGGGCCGTGTCGATTCTTCACCGGTATGATTTGCAGAGTCGTTGCCCGGTCCTGTTCTCCCCCGTCTTCGGCGATCTCGATTTGCAGCAATTGGCCGAATGGATTCTCGCCGACGGCCTTCGTGTCCGTTTCCAAATGCAATTGCACAAATACATCTGGTCCCCGGACACGCGGGGAGTCTAGTCGAGCTTTCAGTCATCACGGCTGAAAGTTTTTTCAAAGGGAGATCTGAATGGATGTCCGAGTGAAGCAGGGCCGGATCGAGCGAGAGACAGCCGAAGTCCTGGTGTTGGGTCATTTTGAGGGCGCCGCACTCTCCGATGAGGTGGCAGTGGTGGACCGGGCGCTTCAAGGCTCACTTCGCGATCTCCTCAAAAGCGGAGAGTTCCAGGGTAAGAGCAATCAGACCGTGCTGCTCCATACGCAGGACAAGCTGCCCGCCAAGCGTGTCCTCCTAGTCGGCCTAGGCAAACAAAAGGAGGCGCGCCTCGATTCGGTGCGTCAGGCCATGGGCACCGCGGTCAAGCGCGTGCGGCAGGCCGGAGCGAAATCTTTTATCACCTCGCTCCATGGAAGCACGTTGCCCGGCACTTCCTCTTTAGATCTCGCTCAAGCGATGACGGAAGGCGCCGTCTTGGGCACGTATCAGTTCGCGGTCTACCGCAGCCATAACCACGACGAACCGAAGGCCGTCGAGCGTTCGATCGTTATCGACCATGACGGCGACGATCTGGGGGATATCAAAGAAGGCGTTCGACGAGGAATCGCCGCCGCTGAAGCCGCGATGTTCGTGCGCGACCTCTGCAATCATCCGTCAAACGTCATGACACCAAGCCGAATCGCCGCCGAAGCTAAGACCATAGGCCGGGAGCGAGGTGTCCAGGTCAAGATCTTGGAACAGCGCGAGGTGGCCAAACTCGGCATGGGCGCATTTCTCGGCGTAGCGCGCGGCAGCCACGAACCGCCGAAATTCATTATTCTCGAATATCGTGGACAAACCGGCGGGCGCGGCAACGGCCGGGCCGGCAAACCCATCGTCCTGGTGGGTAAGACCATCACGTTCGACACCGGCGGCATCTCGCTCAAGCCGGCCGAGAACATGGAACAGATGAAAGCCGACATGACGGGCGGCGCCGAAGTACTCGCGACCATACGAGCAGCCTCTCGGCTTCGCCTCCCGCTTCATGTCATCGGGCTTCTCCCTGCGACGGAAAATATGCCCGGCGGGCGGGCGATCAAACCGGGGGACATTCTCAAGACCCTGTCGGGGCTGACCGTGGAAGTCCAGAATACCGATGCGGAGGGGCGGCTCATTCTCGCCGATGGACTGAACTATGCCACCCGGTACAAACCCGCCGCGATCATCGATGTCGCCACCTTGACCGGCGCCTGCATGGTCGCACTGGGTCAGTTCGCCGTCGGCATGTTGGGAAACAACGACAATTTGAAACAGCGCCTCCGGCAAGCCGGTATGAAGACCGGGGAGCGGGTGTGGGAGATGCCGCTGTGGGACGAATACTTCGAGCAATTGCGGAGCGATGTGGCCGATATGCGCAACATCGGCGGGCGCGGGGGCGGCATGATCACCGCTGCGCTTTTTCTCAGCAAGTTCGTCGCCGACTGCCCGTGGGTGCATCTCGACATCGCGAGCACCGACTGGAGCGAGCGGGAACGAGCCTATATCTCCAAAGGCCCGACCGCCATCGGGACGCGGCTGTTGATTCAGTTCCTGATCGATGAAGCGACGCGGAGCACAGCGACAGCCAAGGACCGACCATGACCGACTTGCGCGACAAGATCGGTCAACTCTTCATGCTCGGTTTCGACGGCGCCTCCGTCTCCGCGGATCTTGCCGGCTTGCTGACCGACTACAAGCCGGGCGGCCTCATCGTCTTCAAGCGCAATCTGGAATCGGCGGAGCAAATCGCCTCGCTCACCAACGATCTTCAGAAGCTGGCCGCGGATTCTCCGCTGCTGTTGGCGATCGATCAGGAAGGCGGCCGCGTCTCCCGACTGCCGGCCGGTTTTACCATCTTTCCGCCCTGCGCCATGCTCGGGCAGTGTGGGTCCACGGACCTGGCCTACGCGGTTGCGGCGGCCACGGCCGAAGAGCTTCGCGCCGTGGGCCTCAATATGAACATGGCGCCGGTTCTCGATGTTGATACCAACCGTGACAATCCGATCATCGGCAACCGAGCCTTCAGCGCGAACCCCGAACAGGTCTGTGAACTCGGGCTTGCCACCCTGGCGGGTTTACAGGATCACAAAGTGGTCGCCTGCGGCAAGCACTTCCCCGGGCATGGGGATACGGTCGCCGACTCGCATCTCGAATTGCCGATCGTGCACGCATCCGCCGAGCGGCTGCGAAAGTTGGAACTGGTCCCTTTCCGACATGCCATCGATAACGGCTTGACCACCATCATGACCGCGCACGTCATGTATCCGAGCCTCGATCCTCAGTTTCCGGCCACGCTTTCTCCGGCCATTCTGACGGCCCTGCTCCGGGATGAGCTTCGATTTGATGGTGTGATCGTCACCGATGATCTGGAGATGCGCGCGATCATCGATCACTACGGCATCGCGGAAGCCGTGGTGCTGGCCTTTCAGGCGGGCGCCGACATGTTGCTCATCTGCCAAGACCGCGAGCGCGAAGTTGCCGCGATGGAGGCGCTCTACCAGGCCGTTATGGATGGAACCGTCCCGATGGCCCGCATCGACGGGTCGCTTCGGCGGGTCGCCCATCTCAAGAAGCGGTTCCTCACTCCCTACACACCTGCCGATCCTCGCGCGGCCCAACGAATCGTGGGAAGCCGCGCGCACCACGCTCTGCTGGAAACCGTCCGCGGCGCCGGTATCCCGCGCCCGGACGCCACTGCCTCGTGATGCCCGGCCCGGCCGGCTCTTCTCGTGAAGTCATGATTACCGCGCCGGTCGGCCGCAAGGAGTTGTGGGCGTGGTGCATGTATGACTTCGCCAATTCCTCGTTCACCACGCTCATCGTCACCGTCGCCTACAGCGTGTACTTCGTGCAGGTCGTGGCCGGCCATCTGGGCGACGGGATGGCCGAGCGAGTCTGGTTTTGGGGCTACGCGGTCTCCATGTTCGTGGTCGCCTTGCTTTCGCCCGCCTTAGGCGCGCTGGCCGACGCCCGGGCCGCGAAGCGCAAATTTTTGATCATCTCGACGCTCGTGTGCGTCGCCTGCACGGCGCTCCTTTCGTTCGTGCAGCCGGGAGACGTCTGGCTCGGGCTGTTCCTGTTCGGCGTGGCGAATGTCGCGTTCGACCTCGGCTTTCTCTTTTGCAGCGCATTCCTGGTTGAAATTACGACGCCGGCCACGATGGGCCGCATATCCGGATACGGATGGGGGCTTGGCTATGTCGGGGGCCTCTTGTCGCTGGCGCTCGCCTACCCGTTTATCAAGGGCGGATTCGCGCCGGACAATCTCAGGCTTTATCAACTCAGCTTTGCGGTGACGGCCCTCTTTTTCTTGCTGGCTTCGCTGCCGACATTTCTCTTCTTGAAAGAACGAGCCACCCCGCAGGCGCGGTCGGCCGGCATATCGCCGTGGCGTGAGGCCGTGACCCGGTTGGGGATAACTGCGCGACAGCTCGGACGTTATCGAGACCTGGTGATCTATCTCATCGGCTACTTAGTTTACACGGACGCCATCAATACGGTGATCATCGCGTCGGCGATTTTCGCGAACAAAGTCCTGGACTTTTCCCCGGCCGATCTGATTATCTATTTCCTCATTACGCAAATCACCGCGGGGTTAGGCGCGGTCGGATTTGGTGTGCTGGCTGATCGGATCGGGGCCAAGCGCACGATCAGCATCACGCTGGTGATGTGGATTGTCTTGTCCGTGGGAGCGTCGTTGGTTCAGACCCACGCACAGTTTTACGCGATCGGCCTGGTCGCCGGCGCCGCCCTTGGGGCGAACCAATCCGCCAGCCGGATGCTGCTTGGTCGATTTACTCCCGTCGGACGCCAGGCCGAATTTTTCGGATTTTTTTCCGTCACGGGAAAATTCGCGGCGATCATCGGACCGCTGGTCTATGCAGAAGTGACGGCCTGGACGGGCAGCCAGCGCTGGGCCGTGCTTTCGATGGCGGCGTTCTTTGCGGTTGGTCTGCTGGCTTTTCAATTAGTCAATGAACGGCGGGGGATCGCGGCGACCACAGTACAGGCGAGAGGCTAGAGGCCACAATGCTTTGTATTCTTTTTTACTATTGCCACTCGCCTCTCGCCCCTTGAGGAATTATATGGGACTTAAAAAAGGCGACATTCTCGACGAGCATAAGCGCCACCCCGACGGTTGCGGGCTGGTCGTGAAGGTGATGGGCGGCGGAGAAGGATTTGAAAAGATCGTGTGCTGCGATTACGAACTGACGGAAGAGGACATCGTTCCGCAGGTCGGATCGTCGATGGGACGGAAGAAAGGGACGCTCCCGATGGCCGTGATCCTTGATGAAAAGAAACTGTATCCGAATTCCTGCGGACTTCGCGTCATGATCATGGACGGCGGCGCGGGCTTTCGGGAAATCATCTGTTGCGGCCACTCGTTGTCGATGAACGCGATGAAAGAGCTCAAGTTCGGCCAGCGGCGCGACGCGCCGCCGTTCGATCCCGAATCCGCGTCAGGCCAGCATGGCAACGCTTGAAAACATAGCTGATAGCGAGCAGCGAATGTCAAATCGCATCATCAGCTATCGGCTATTACCTGCCCGATAAAAAGATGCGCGATCACACTGAATCCATGAAACGGTGGCTGACGTGGATGGAATGGCTCGACCGGTGGGGATACATCACCGCCGGCCTGAGCCTCCTGGTGCTCGGCATGCTGATTTTTGCGCATAGCTGGTTTGTATTTGTGGTGGATGCCACGCACAATACGGGGCTGCTGGTCGCGGGGCTCAAGCTGTTGAACGATCTCCTGCTCGTCATTATTTTGCTCGAGCTGTTCCGGACCGTCGTGCGGTTTCTCCAGACCGAAATCCTCGCGCTGGAACCCTATCTGTCCGTCGGGATCATCGCCTGCACCAGGCGAATTCTGACCGCCAGTGCGGAACTCTCCCATATGCCGGAGATCACCAACGAGCTGTTCAATCGATACCTGATGGACGTCGGCGTGAATGTGGGAGTGATCATGGTCCTGATCATCGCCGTCTTCCTCATTCGGAAACGACCGGACGTTCCCGCCGGTCCCCTTTCTGCCACCGCTGCCGACCGATTCTAGCTCTCCTCGGACTGTTCACTATGCCCCTTCCGACTCCCGACACGCCGACGCCGGAGGAAGACCCGGTCCGTCGAAGCGCGTCTGGACATCTCCTCGCCTTGGCGGCCGGGCCCGCGGTCGCCGTACTGCTCTACCTTCTGCCCATGCCCGCCTTGACGGCCGACGCCCATGCCCTGACCGCGATTCTGGGGTGTGTGATCCTTTATTGGATTCTGGAGCCGATTCCGCTGCCGGTGACCTCCCTGCTCGGCTCGGCTGCGTGTGTGATCGCCGGGCTTGGCTCGGCGAAAAGCGTGTTCGCGTCGTTCGGCCATCCCATCATCTTTCTCTTCATCGGCAGTTTTTTGCTGGCTGAAGCGATGGCCGTGCACGGCGTCGATCGGCGGGTGGCGACAGCGATCCTCTCTCTCGCATGGGTCGGCGCTCGGCCGTCTCGGATTCTGCTCGCCCTGGGGGCCGCCACCGCCGTGATTTCCATGTGGATCAGCAACACGGCAGCCACCGCGTTAATGTTGCCGATCGGCTTAGGGGTGCTGGCCACGTTGCGGGACGCGTCGGCCGAGAGCATGGGGTCGTATCGCATCGGGTTGATGTTGATGCTGTCCTATGCCGCCACGGTCGGCGGCATGGCGACGATCATCGGCACCCCGCCCAATCTCATCGGAGCGGGTCTGATCGCCCAACAGGCGGGAGTGACCATCTCATTTTTCACGTGGATGGTGGTCGGCTTTCCGTTGGCCATCGTCATGCTTGCTTCGGCTTGGGCTTTGCTGTTTCGGCTGCATCCATCTCACATGCCTGTCCTCGCCGGCATTCATGAGTCGGTACGGAATCAGGCCGTGCGATTAGGACCCTGGACTCGCGGACAGATGAATGCCTGCCTGGCATTCGGCGTGGCGGTGTTTTTGTGGGTCGCCCCGGGATTGTTTGCCGCCATCGCCGGCTCGGAAAACCCTGCCGTCCTCTGGATCGAGACTCATCTGCCGAACGAGTTGGTTGCGCTGTTAGCGGCCGGCTTGTTGTTCGTTCTTCCCGTTGATCTGCGCGGCAACACGTTCACGCTCTCCTGGAAGGAGGCGACAAGGATCAACTGGGGTATCATCTTGCTATTCGGCGGCGGACTGGCCTTCGGGGACCTCATGATAAAGACAGGGCTGTCGCACGCCGTCGGCGAAGGGTTCGTCACGTTCTTTGGGGTTACAACGGTCTGGGGCCTCACCGCCATTGCGATCGTAGCCGGTGTCGTCGTCAGTGAATTGGCATCGAATACCGCGTCGGCCAGTTTGTTAGTTCCGGTGGTCATTGCAATCGCGCAAGCCGCCGATGTGTCGGCCGTGCCTCCCGCGCTCGGGGCGTGTCTCGGCGCAAGCCTGGGGTTTGCCCTGCCGGTCTCGACGCCTCCAAACGCCATCGTCTACGGCACGGGACTGGTTCCGATGAAAAGCATGATCCGCACAGGCGTACTGTTCGATTTGATCGGCGCCATTCTAATCTGGATCGGGCTGTGGATTTTATGCCCGCTGGCAGGACTGATGTGAATCTCAGAGGAGTTTGGAAATGAGTGAGATTTTTTAGTCGGCACCAATTGACTGTCTGTCCATATGTTTTTTATTTACCATCCCAAGTCCGACTTTCCTGCGCAATTCAAGATCTTCTGCCATACGAGTGCGTACGGCACTCCCTAACAATCTAATATGTACGAACGTTTCATCGGGCAAATTATCCCCTGAAAAATCTAAGTGACTTTTCGCTAAGGCAGTTAAGTCTGAAGATGGATTCCATTTTTCGTTTCTTTGCAGGTAACCGCGCAGGTTTAGTATGTATGATGATTCTGGTGTCGCGTCGAAACCCCAGGTTCCTTGACGCTTTTGTAGCACAATCTTGAATCCATCCTGAAGGTCAAAATACGCTTCGCGGGTTTTTTCGGTCATCAACAATCCACCAACCCTGAAGTACCATTGCTTCAATGAGACAGAGAGGATTTTCAATCTCTCGTACGGAAGAGACTCCGGGAAAGGATACTTCGCTAATGGCTCCAGAAAGGACAATAAGCCCATATAAGCTTCGATTCGTCTACGATGAAGATCCTTATCGTATTCAATTCGCAAATCTTGTTCGACTTTCAAGTTAGCGATCTCTAATTCAGTTGTCCGTCTCAGTGTTTCGATTTCCATATCATGTTGTCGTTTTAATTTATCAACGTCCAGCTCATGTGTGCGTCTCAACTGTTCCTTTTCCGTGTCCTTGCCTGCCAATTCAACCATCAATATTGCGTTCTTTCTTGCATAGAACGCCGTTAATATTCCACCCAATATCACTCCGGCTAAGCCAGTAAGGTCGGTAAATACTGAACCGATCAGCTTCAATGCTTCTGGATCCTTAAACACGTTCATGTTGATGTTATGGCCAAAAATTTGTCAGCCAGTTGCTTGAATCCGCCGAGAGCCTGAACGTAAATTACGACCCAAGAACGCAATTTTCTTGTGGAGACGCATGGCTTGCATGATGCCGATTCTAGTCAGAACTGGCTGATCATACAAGAACCAGATCGCTATGCGGATGTCCCAAGCTCTTTTTCAATCTCTTGAATGCTTGGTTGACATATGGCATCATGCGCCTTCTCACATCGCGGTGAGTCGCGGATGGCCAACCTCTTGGAATACGTCGGAAACGTTCATATCTTTTTGGGGCCATATCGAGGGAACCCCATCGCGCTGTATTTAAAACAAGGGACGAAGGGCTGCGAGATTGCGCCGAGGGTCTATCCTTGGAACGACGTCGTGGGTAAAGGCGAGACGCCGAACCGCGCCGCCGCTGATTTTGAGGAGAAATGGAAGACCAAGGGTCTCTCACCGGAGATGTACAGCGGTCCGGCGTGGCAAGGTGTCAAACCCGAGAAACCGGCGCCGCCGAAACCGCCTGTCGCTGCCAAGCCTGCGGCTCCGCCTGCCGCCGGAGCTGGAGCAGAACCTAAGCCTACTGTGACAGCTCCTCCTCCCAAGCCTGAGAGAACCACCGGAGCCGAGCCTAAAGCTGTCCCTCCTAAACAAGACGGCTCTGCGACGCCTGCTGCTCCTGCCCACCAGGACGCCGCACCAGCCAAACCGGCCACCCCGCCACCTGCTGCTCCTGATACGAAAGCCCC
>JBOHOS010000185.1:0-1673 GCA_050731295.1 Nitrospiraceae bacterium
ATTATCGAATGAGCAATTAGGTTACGCCGCATCTTTGCAGCCCAATCATCCGTTGCTGCTATCTTGTTCTTAACCTCGACAACAAGCTGAACCTTATCGTCTGGCGAGTAAACAACAAAATCTGCTCGATTATTCATGATGACCTTACAAGTTTTCCAGACTTAGGACAATTCTATCCTGACCAAAGCCATAGAGTCACAATTAAAGACTATAATGATTAGCCACACTGAAAATCCGCATTCATGCCTTCCAAGGTCTTGATCCACTCCGTTGCCATAGTTTGCGATTGTTTCACTCGGCGATCGACAGGAGCGGCATCGACCAGCAGCGTGACTGACTTGTCGAGGTGTTGCTTGGCGAGACGCATGCTGCCGCAGACTCCAGACGAGGCCGGTGTCTGACCACCGGCGCGCTCGAACAGGGCCAAGGCTCGATACCCATGCTCCTGCGCCCTGAACAAGGCTTCGGCGCCACGGAGCCATTGGGCTTTTCCTTGGTCCTTTTCGCGTTTGACCAATTGAGACGCCATGAGCGCCGCTTTTCCCATATTCATCGCAGCCCCGTCAGGATCGTCATTTGCGATTGATTCCTCGGCTTTAACTTGAAGTCTGTCCATCTCGGCTTCCTCGCCGATGACCTGGGCCGAGCTGATACTAGAAACAAGAAGCACAGAAAGAGCAATGAAGGCAGCATGCCATCTAATCACGCTTTGACTGTTCCTTTTCAGTGTCGAGCAACTCGCGAATTTTGTTGCCGATGTCTTGAGCTCGGATCAATGATTCTCCGACCAGCATGGCATGGATTCCTGCTTCCACTAGCCGCTGGACATCGTCACGCTCGTGAATGCCGCTCTCGCTGACGATGACCTTGTCCGAAGGGATGCGCTTGGCGAGCCGGAGCGTCACGCCGAGGTCCGTCGAGAAGGTTTTCAGATCGCGGTTGTTGATCCCGATGAGCCGTGCCTCCGGGAGCCATTCCAAAACCGTATCAAGTTCTCGTTCATGGTGTGTTTCGATCAACACGTCGAGCGCTAACTCTCGAGCGAGCGCATAGAAGTCCACCAACTGCCGGCGCTCCAGGGCCGCGACGATCAGCAGCACCGCATCGGCGCCGAACGCCCGCGCTTCGTAGAACTGAATGTCGTGGACCATGAATTCTTTATTCAAACATGGCAGTCCAATCTTATCTTTAACTTCTTGCAGATAGTTCAAGTTTCCCTGAAAGTACGTTTCATCCGTCAATACAGAGACGCAGGAGGCGCCGTGCTCGCGATACTGCTCGGCAATTGCGACGGGTTCAAACTTGTCCTTGAACTCTTCCTTGAGCAGGCCGAGGCTCGGCGAGGCTTTCTTGACTTCGGCAATCAGCGCCGGGCTCAAAGGCTTCCGCGTCGCCTCCAGCGTCACGGTAAATCCCATCGGCGCCATCCGATCACGTATCTTCCCCTTCAACTCAGCCAAATATCTGCGGTTCAGCTTATGCCGAACCTCGGCCCTTTTATGCTCCAAAATTCGATCGAGGATCATCTCTTCTTTCTTTTCTCCCCCTCCCTCCCGGGGTCATCGACTTCCATCCAAGTTTCTTGCTTCGGGGATGCCGGAACTGACCTTAACTGCGCGCGCTATTTCACTGCCCAACCCCCCCGGCGCCGTTTTCACCCACCCGCCCTAGGC
>JBOHOS010000186.1:0-3113 GCA_050731295.1 Nitrospiraceae bacterium
GCCGGTGAGACAGTGCAGCGTGGCGGCTACGGAGAGTTGATTGAGTGAAGGGCTTTCCTGATGTGCGTGGTGATCATGGGCGTCGCTGGAATGATCCATGGCCTAGGGGGTGACGGGAGGGATCGGCTCGAAGGATGACGCAGGGGCTTCCGGCGCATCGGCCTGCCAGACGTAATCGGGCAGCAGCATGGGTTGATAACGAGACGGAATAGGAAGCGGGAAGGAGAGAATTTCGTAGGCTCCGGCCAGCGTGCGGGCCGCCAGCATTCCTAATCCATCAAACGGGCCGCGGACAACGCCGATCACCCACCCCTCCTCCTGCCCGACGTGATAAATTTGCTTGGGGACCTCCATCCACCCCGTCGTGAGATTTACCACCCCGCGCGTGAGCTTCGTCCCCATCTGGAGCAGGATCGGCTGATCTTCAGCGAATGCCGGCATGGCCGTGCAGAGGCTCACGTTCATTATCAGTCCTGCAATCCAGCCCTTCATCCGATCCCCCTCACCTTCCCCTCTCCATCATTTTACCCGCCTGTCCCAGGCACGCCAACGTGTCCACTCCCAAGGGAGAGAGGTCTATCAGAAAGCCGACGGGAGCAGATGATCCCGGCATGCTCGTTATCATAGCGAACTCATCTGAAAATGGCGACAGTTGCAACCGCTTCGGTTCTTTCGTTAATGTACGCGCCGTGAAGAAGGGAACCGTCCGTGACCTCCTGCTCGCCGGCTCCACCGGTCTCCTCTATCCCTTATGCTTTCCCAACTTCGAATTAGGCATGATGGCATGGGCCGTGCTGATCCCGTTGCATGTCACGCTGGACCGCCTTGCGCCGCGACGGGCCTTTGTCATGGGATGGTGGGCCGGATGGATCGCCTTCGCCGGCGCCATGTTCTGGGTCGTAACGGCCATGCATACGTACGGCAAGCTCCCGCTCGCCTTGAGCTATGTTGCGCTCGGACTGCTCGCCGCGTACCTGGGTTTGTACGTCGCCATCTATGCATTCGGCATTGCATGGCTGCGACGAACGGTGCCGTTCATCGCCTTTTCCGCAGCGCCGTTTCTGTGGGTCTCGCTCGAACTGATCCGCACCTACCTCTTCTCGGGCCTTCCGTGGGCCTTGCTCGGCTACACCCAGTATCAATGGCTGCCCGCGATTCAAATCGCCGACCTGACCGGCGTGTACGGCGTCTCGTTCATGATCGTGCTGGTCAATGCGGCGTTGAGCGAAGTAGGGCTGTGGGTCTGGTCGGGCGGTCACGTGCAGTCCGATCGATCCTTTCCGTGGTTGTCCTCATCGGCGGCTACGATCGGGATGGCGTTGACGCTGCTGTATGGGCAGGCTGCCCTCCATCCCGGACATCTCGACTCGAAACGCACCCTGACGATCGGCCTGGTCCAGGCCAACATCGATCAGGCCCACAAGTGGGACGCCGCCTACGGCCGCGAGACGCTGGATCGCTATGCGCAATTGACCGGCCGGGTAGCGACGAACGCCGACCTGATCATTTGGCCGGAAGCCGCCACGCCGTTTCTCTTCGAACAGGAAAAGGATTATCGGGCTGAAGTGGCCGCATTGGCGCACGGGCATGGGGTCCCCTTGCTCTTCGGCAGCCCCGCCCTTCGCTACTATGAGAATGGCCGCCCGTATTTGCTCAACAGCGCGTATCTGTTGTCTGCCGGCGGAGAGATTCTCAGCCGGTACGATAAGCGCCATCTGGTCCCGTTCGGTGAGTATATTCCTCTGCGCTCTTTCTTGTTCTTCTTGGACAAACTCGTGGAAGGCATCGGGGATTTTGAAGCCGGCACCGTCCCGACCATTCTCTCTCTCCCGGCCAAAGCGGCAGGCGGAGCCGCGTCGCCCGTGCGGTTGGGGGTGGTCATCTGCTTCGAAGTCATCTTCCCGAATCTCGTCCGAGAGTTTGTGCGAGACGGCGCGGAATTCATGGTGACCATCACTAACGATGCGTGGTTCGGCGAATCCGCGGCGCCGGCCCAACACTTCGGCATGGTCGTCTTTCGGGCCGTAGAAAATCGAACGGCCTTTGCGCGCGCGGCCAACACGGGAATTTCAGGATTCATCGACCGGCAGGGGCGCATTCTGAACACCACCGCGATCTTCGTCGAGACGGCCATCGCCGGCCAGATTCCGGTGAGAAATACGCCCACCTTTTACAGCCATTACGGCGATGTCTTCGCGTACGGCTGTGTTATAATCACCGGGCTTTTGACCGTGATGGCATGGTTCTGGCCCCATGAACGCGGTCCGGACGGAATCGTGCTCAGGGCTTCCCTCACCTAACGAAAAGGACTGGCCGTATGTTGGACGAATTACGCGCGCGCATCGGCACGATCGGCGATCACGTTCGGGAACTTCGGGGGCATCTTTGACCTCCCTACACTCACATCCGATCTCGAGCACCTTGAACTCGAAACCACGCATCCCGATTTCTGGAAAGACCCGCAGGCCGCCGCTCGCCTGAGCCGAAAAAAGGCCGCTATCGAGCGTGAGATCAAGCGCGTCGCGGACATCGAACGCCGCTACGGCGACCTGCAGGCCATGATCGATCTGGCCGAGGAATCGGGCGACGCGGCGCTGGAGCAGGAACTGGCGGGCGAGTTGGCCCAGGTCGAGTCTGCGGTCAATCAGTTTCGCGTGGAATTGTTGCTCTCGGGAGAGCGCGACGAGAATAATGCCCTCCTCGCCATCCATCCCGGCGCGGGCGGCACCGAGTCTCAAGACTGGGCGCAGATGTTGTTGCGCATGTATGCGCGCTGGGCCGAACGGAAAGGCTATAAAATCGACACCCTGGATCTCCAAGCCGGCGACGAAGCCGGCATCAAAAGCGCCACGCTGGCGATCAATGGACCCTATGCCTATGGCTACCTGAAGGCCGAGGCCGGCGTGCATCGGTTGGTCCGCATTTCTCCGTTTGATGCGAACAAGCGCCGCCATACCTCGTTCGCCTCCGTCTTTGTCTATCCCGAATTGGACGACGATATTGACATCGTGATCGACGACAAGGACCTGCGGATCGACACGTTCCGATCCGGCGGAGCCGGCGGCCAGAACGTGAACAAGGTCGAGACGGCCATCCGCATCACGCACCTCCCG
>JBOHOS010000187.1:0-5382 GCA_050731295.1 Nitrospiraceae bacterium
ACGGTAAGCAGGAGGTCCTGAGGCACAAGGAGGCCAGTTCGTGATTTCAACAGCCGATTTCCGCAATGGGGCCCGCCTTCAAGTCGAAGGCGAGCCGTTTTATATCGTCGAATTTCAGCACGTGAAGCCCGGCAAAGGCGGCGCGTTCGTCCGCACCAAACTGAAAAGTTATAAGACGGGAAACGTGTTGGACCGGACGTTCCGATCCGGCGAACGCTTCGAGGAACCGAACCTCGAGGAGACCGAAATGCAGTTTCTGTATGCCGCCGGCGATGCCTACACGTTCATGGACAACTCCAGCTTTGAGCAGTTCACGTATGAGAAGAACCAACTCGGCGACAATGCGGATTTGCTGAAGGAAAACATGGTGGCGAAGATTCTGTTGTACGAGCATCAACCGCTTGCCGTTGAATTGCCGACGTTCGTCGAACTGAAGGTGGTGGACGCCGACCCCGGTGTCCGCGGCGATACTGCCTCGGGGGGAAGCAAGCCGGCCGTCGTAGAAACCGGTGCCGTGATCAAGGTGCCGTTGTATCTCGAAATCGGAGAGGTGATTCGCATTGACACCCGGACGAGAGCCTACGTGGAGCGTGTGAGGTGAAAAAGCCGAAAGCCCGCAGCCGGGCCGGGCCCCGTTCGCAGCAAGCCGACCCCGTCTCCGGCCGCGCGCCCGGACCGCCGGTTTCGGCGGCGGGCATGTTCGCTGATCAGGCTCAACCCATCCAAGCCTTGATCGATCTTCTCAAACAGAACAATCTGGCCGAACTGGAGGTCGAGCGTGCGGGAATCAGAATCCGGCTGCGGCGTGAATCGGCCGTCCCTTCGGCCCCTGCCGTCAGGGCCGACAGTGTGGTCCATGCTCAAGAGTCTCCCGCTGAAAACTTGGACATTGCCGTATCCGGTGACATGGCTGGAAAGGTCACGATCACGTCGCCGATTGTCGGGACATTTTACCGTTCCCCTTCGCCCGACGCCGACCCCTACGTCGAGGAAGGGGATCAGGTCAAGAAAGGACAGGTTCTTTGCATCGTCGAGGCCATGAAGCTGATGAACGAGATCGAATCCGAAATCGATGGACGGATCGTGAAAATTCTGGCCGAAAGCACCAAACCCGTCGAGTACGGACAGCCCCTATTTCTAGTCGACCCTACCTCCGCTCCCTAATTGCGATCTCCATCGAGGAGGCAGCCGGTGTTTAAGAAGGTTCTGGTTGCAAATCGCGGCGAGATCGCTCTTCGGGTCATCCGGGCGTGCAAAGAACTCGGCATCAGGACCGTTGCCATCCATTCCGAAGCGGACGCCAATAGTTTGCATGTACGACTCGCCGACGAGCATGTCTGCGTGGGGCCCGCCGAAGACGCGCTGAGCTATCGCAACATCCCCAACGTGCTGAGCGCCGCCGAGATTACCGGCGCCGAGGCCATCCATCCGGGCTACGGGTTTTTGGCCGAAAATTCCCATTTTGCAGAAGTCTGCGAATCCATCGGAGTCAAGTTCATTGGCCCAACCTCCGAAAACATCGCCGCCATGGGAGACAAGGCCAGGGCGAGAGAGATCATGTCCCGTCGATCGTTGCCGGTCCTGCCAGGCAGTCCCGGGGAGCTGCGCAGCGAGGCTGATGCATTGGAAGCGGCCTGCAAGGTGGGGTTTCCGGTCATCATCAAAGCTTCGGCCGGCGGCGGCGGGCGCGGGATGCGAGTCGTCAACAAAGAAGAGGATCTGGTGCGGGCGTTTCAGGCGGCTCAAGCGGAAGCCAAATCCACCTTCGGCAATGAAGCCGTCTATCTGGAACGGTACTTTCTCGAGCCTCGCCATATCGAGGTCCAGGTGCTGGCCGATGAGCGAGGCCGGGCCGTGTCTCTCGGCGAGCGCGATTGTTCCATTCAACGCCGCTATCAAAAGCTGGTGGAGGAAACCCCGTCGCCGGCGGTGGACGAGAAACTACGGCGCGAGCTGGGCCGGGTCGCGGTGGAAGCGATCAAGGCCGTTCATTATCGGAATGCCGGCACCGTGGAATTTTTACTGGATAAGGATCACAATTTCTACTTCATGGAGGTGAATGCCCGCATTCAGGTCGAACATCCGATCACCGAAATGATCACCGGAATCGACTTGATCAAGGAGCAGATCCGTATTGCGGCCGGCTTCCCCTTGGCCTTCCGCCAACAGGACATACGCTTAACGGGACACAGCTTCGAATGCCGCATCAATGCCGAAGACCCTGAGAAATTCACGCCGTGCCCCGGGTTGATCACCCGCTATCATCCCCCGGGCGGCATCGGTGTGCGGGTGGACTCGGCCATGGAGTCCAATAGCATGGTGGTGCCGCATTATGATTCGTTGATCGCCAAACTGATTACGCACGGTCAGAACCGCGATGAGTCGATGGCCCGTATGCGGCGGGCGCTTGATGAGTTCGTCATCGAGGGCATCAAGACGACCATTCCTCTCCATCGGCGCATTTTCATCGACTCGGAATTTCAGAAGGGGCGAGTGTCCACGAGCTTCCTCGATCGATTGCTCGCGAGTCAATCTTCCTAGGTCGGGATCAGCCCTCGTCGTGTCTTCCCACGTAAGACGATCGTCACTTTCCGGGCTCTATGTGATTCTGGATGCGAATGCGTTAAGGGCTCGCTCCCTGGTGGAAGCCCTGAACGAAGCGGCTGCGGGGGGCGCCCGTCTCTTTCAATATCGCGATAAAGCCGCCACCGCGCGAGACGCCTATCGCTGCGCGGCCGAGCTTCGTCGCGCGGCTGCGGATGCCGGCGCGTTGTTTCTGGTAAACGATCGGTGCGATCTCGCCCTCGCGGTGGATGCGGACGGTGTCCATCTCGGACAAGACGATGTGCCCTTGCCTCTGGCGCGCGCGATCATGGGACCGGACAAGGTGATCGGGATTTCCACACACACGCCGGCACATGTGACGGACGCGACGGATCAGGGAGCGGATTATCTGGGATTCGGCCCGGTCTTTCCGACGGGAACGAAACCGGACCATGAGTCTGTCGTCGGGATGGAAGGATTGGCGGGGATCCGCCAGCTGACCCCTCTTCCGGTCTTTGCTATCGGCGGGGTGACGCTGGAGACGGCGGGAGCAGTCATGGCAGCGGGGGCCGATGGCGTGGCGGTCATTTCCGCCGTCTGGAGTTCGAGCGATATTCCGGGTACCGTGCGACAATTTATCGCATGCGTACGGCAAAACCACCGGCCAATTCTTGAACGATCGGATCGTTGACCAGCGTCCTGACGACTGAATCCCAGGCGACTTCCAATTCGGGCTCAAAGCCCAGCGGTCCGAACACCCGTACACCACTTCGTTCCCGTAACAGCTGAAACGTCGATTCGATCTGCAGGCGGTCGGATGCTGATGCGGGCGATCGTCCTGCTTCATTCAACACGAGGCCGACGATGTCAATGCGGCGTTGCCGTAGGGCATCGAGCGTCAGGAGCGCATGATTGATCCCGCCCAGCCCGGCGCGTCCGATGACCAGAGCGGGGAGCCCCAGCTGTGCAATCAGGTCTCGCATATCCATGGAAGAGGTGATCGGGACGAGCACACCGCCGGCTCCTTCAACCACCACAATGGAATGATCAACCGAGAGACGGTTGAATGCGGCTGCGATGCGATCGATCTCTATTGTCACACCTGCAAGGCGGGCGGCCGCATAGGGAGCCAACGGAGCGGAAAATCGGTAGGGACTGACGATGTCGATGGGGTCCGACGCGCCGGCTGCCGTGCATAAGCGCGCTGCGTCGGATGTCGAAGGATAGTCCGTTGCGCATCCGGTTTCGATTGGCTTCATCACGCCGACGTTGATGCCGCCCAGCTTCAGACAGTGCGCCAAGGCCGCGGCCACAACGGTTTTGCCGACCCCGGTGTCCGTGCCGGTAATGAAACAGCCGTCAAAGAGAAAAGGCTTCATCAGTATTTAGATGTCGGGGGGCGTCTACTCATTTCAAAGAATGCGACTGTCCAGGTTCCACACCTGACCGGACACGTTTTGAAGCAGCGCCAGATGGTAGATCATCTTTGCGACGTCTTCCAAATTCGGAGACCGTCCCAATGTATGGCCTTCAAGATCGCTTCCATCCTGTCTCGCGTTTTCCGTCATGCCCGTCTTGTGCCGGCCCGGCAAGACTGCGTTGACCCGCACGTTGTGCGGGCCCCATTCTATTGCCAGCGCCTTGACCAGTCCAAGCAGGCCGGCTTTCGAAGCCGCATAGGCCGATTGTCCCGGTTGCCCCTGGAAGCCGGCGAAGGAGCCGATCACAAGGACGGATCCTTCCCGCCGGGCCAGCATGTACGCGCCTGCGGCTTTGACGCAATGAAACGTGCCGGTCAGGTTGGTAGCCATCACCGCGTCCCACTCATTCGGGGATAGGCGGAGCAGCAGCCGGCTCGAGGCGACGCCCGCATTGGCCACGAGGACATCCAGTCTTCCCCATTGCGCCACACGGCCCTCGATCATCGTGCGCGCCTGATCGGGATCCCGAATGTCCGCTTGACAGACGACTGCCTGCCCTCCGCTCTGATTGATCGCGGCGGCGGTGTGCTCCGCCGCCCATTTCTGTTCCCGGTAATGCACGCCGACGCGCCATCCGGCTGCGCCAAATGCCACGCAGACTGCACGGCCGATTCCCCGGGATCCTCCCGTCACCAATATCGTGGGGGGCATCATCGCACGGGAGGAATGACCTGCAACATCGGCATTGCTGCGGGATGAATGTGGCATGATTGTGTGCGGCAGGTATTATCTCGGATTACAACTCAGCAACGCAACGGCCCTGTGTGGAGAGCGATTGTGTTTAACTTGACACTCGTTGAACTAAATAGGCATATACAGCGCAGCCTTATAGGAGAGGTTGCGCCATGGAACCATCTTCTAAACGAGTGCGTCAATGGATATTGGACGCTGCCATCGGTTCACTTTTGCAAGCGTTTATATGGCCATGGGTGGTAAGCATGATCGTGGCTATCATTACAACAATTACGGCACTCCATAAGTGGCCTGTGCCAGCCTTAATATTAACCTTTCTCTTCGCATTCGTCCTTACGATGATTGGATGCCTCACCATAATTTCATTATGGGGACAGTACGACTCGTATAAGGTATCTGCCAGCGAAGCGCCAAAACTCCGTCAAGACCTTTGGACGCTTTGGCAAGAGGGAGTCAATTTACGAAATGAACCTATACGGCCAGATCAGCATCGAGAATGGTACGGCAGATTTGATAACTGGCATCGAAGGACTATTGAAAAAGCCAGCAGGCTAGATTCTGAATTAAAGGTTCGAGTTTCTACACTTAATGAGGTTCCGCATAAGGAATTAAACTTGCTATGGGTTAATCCTGAATCCTGCGTGAAAAGTGACCATTTCACGGC
>JBOHOS010000188.1:0-1495 GCA_050731295.1 Nitrospiraceae bacterium
GATATGCAATTGCCCCTTCGGCTGAATGTCCACCGCTGAGAGCAGAACCGGTCCATGCGAAAACGGATTCCAACTGCGCCGGTATTTTCGGATCTCTTCGTCTGAGGGAACCCAATCGAATGCGTCCAGAAGAGTGGGGCTGCCGAGTTGTATGAATGCGGCCAGTCCCAGTACGAGGAAGCCGATTGCAGGGAAGATCCGACGTCTAAGGATCACGAATGCATAGGACACAAGAGGTCCTTTGCGAGCTGGCCTCACCAGAGTTGTGAATTGGTGCGTAAGATTGGTCTCCAGAGTAGGATCATCCAACCTTTCGCTCACTAGATGCCTCTAACTCGCCCCTTGGTGTCACGCAGCCCGATTCCATAGTGGATACCGCGTCTCTTGTGGGTCGGTCTCTGAGGCCCGGATTCCGCAGTTGAAATGAGGTCAGGGTGCAGCATGCCGTCCAGGCACCAATGAGAACAGTCCGATCCGAGATGATGGTGAAGATGCATCCATTTTTTTCTTCATCGTTCTCGAAAAAAAGATACGGCCGCCGTGTATCCAATCGTGCGAATTCGCATAGTGCGCATAGTGCGTCATCGCACATAATCATACTCTTTGTGGAATCCCCATGCAAATAGAGCCTTTGAATCATCCATAGTTATCAAAATCACCACAATGGGTTTTCGTGACCATGAGTATGGCATGGTGAATGCTTGAAACAATCGTTGTTTCTCTTGTTATTCTTTCCATGCGCTGTGGAGCAGATTATGATCAACGCTTTCCAGCAGCGACCAGACCCGCGAGGATTCCGGCTACAAGGGTTCATATGGGTGGCCGCTATTGTCCTAACCCACGTATTACTCTTCACAACCGCATGGGCTGAATCGCAGGTCGTGCAGGATCAGTTTAACGACAATGAGCTAGCGACCATCGTTCTGGCAAAGGACGAGGGTGGGGATGTCCAGCGTAAGCTTGGTACTCCATGTGTCGTGCCGGCATCGGATCGGCAGACCGTCTCCTATTTGTATCGCACTGGAGAGGGCAACTATCTGCGATTTGTTGTGAATGTCACGACGTCTGATGTGCACTATCAGCACGTCGAGTCGATGACAATGAGCCTGGAACCGATCGTCCAGGCCCCCTGTTATAAGAGTTCGAGCGGCTCAATGAACAACCAGGTGGCGGAACTCCACACTGGAAAGGGTATCACGCTTGGCGACTCAATCGAGGAGATCATGCGGTTTTACGGAGAGCCGAATGAAAAGCAGGTAAACGGTTCGCAAGTCCGTCTCCGTTATGATTCAGGTTTTGCCACGGATCAGTATTATGAATGGTCCCTGACCTTCCGTGATGGTCGGCTGGTTCAGTGGACTGCCGAATCAATTCCTTTCTTTATCGAAGTCGGCGGATGATCCCCTAACTCGTACCGCCTTTCCTCCGAACTTTTCTTCCTGTTCAGTACGCCTACCCCGTTAATGCTGAATCCGCTCTGCTGACCTCGGTTGAT
>JBOHOS010000189.1:0-4736 GCA_050731295.1 Nitrospiraceae bacterium
GTGTGCAGACTCATGGAGTGGAGCAGGAGGCCATCGTGAGCGACGGCACCTTTGCGGTCGAACATGGAGAGATGGCATTCGCGCCGGGCAGCAGCGGGTGGAAGACGAAGCACGGCGGAGAAATCCGATGGATGGAGCTGTTCCTTCGAGGGGGCAACGCATGGGACGCCTTCAAGCGGCCCACGATCGGCACGGAGATACGGGTGAAATAGTGCCGGGTCGAGTCTACTGAAGATCAGGGAAGAGCCACGGTGTTTGCGCCTGCCGCCTGGCTTCGTAGCTGGATATCTGGACGTCATGCTGCAGGCTGAGGCCGATAGAATCGAGACCCTTCAGCAGGCAGTCCTTGCGGAAGGGATCAGTCTCGAAGCGATAACTGATTCCTTCCGTGACGACCGTCTGTGCAGCCAGATCGACGGTGAGCTGATACCCCTCTTTGGCGGAGGCTTCAAAGAGCGCCTGGATTTCGTCGGCCTTGAGCACGACCGGCAGAATGCCGTTTTGGAAGCAGTTATTGTAGAAGATGTCGGCGAAGCTCGGCGCGATGATGCAGCGAAAGCCCTGATCCAAGAGCGCCCAAGGCGCATGCTCGCGTGAGGAGCCCGAGCCGAAGTTATCGCGCGCCAGCAGGATAGTTGCCTGCCGGTACCGAGGTTGGTTCAGAAAGAAATCCGGGTCAGGCGTGCCGTCTTTTCTCTTTCGCCAGTCAAAGAACAAGCCTTCGCGTAACCCCGTCCGCTTGATCGTTTTCAAAAACTGCTTCGGGATAATCTGGTCGGTATCCACATCGATACGATCCAGCGGAGCGACAATCCCGGTCAAGGTCTTGAATGCCTGCATCAGCGTACCCGCAATTGTTCGATTACGACCAATGTCGTATATCGACAAAGTGTCCTTCTATCGCGGCCGCCACCGCCATGGCGGGAGAGACGAGGTGCGTGCGCCCGCCCTTTCCCTGGCGCCCTTCGAAGTTTCGATTACTGGTGGAGGCGCAGCGCTCGCCGGGCTGAAGCACATCCGCATTCATCGCCAGACACATACTGCACCCCGCCTCCCGCCATTCAAACCCGGCGTCTCTGAAGATGACGTCCAATCCTTCCTCCTCGGCCTGCTTCTTCACGAGTCCGGACCCCGGTACGACCAGGGCATGCACGCCGGAGGCAACCTTCTTCCCTTTGGCGTACTGGGCGGCCAGGCGGAGATCTTCGATGCGAGAATTGGTGCACGAGCCGATGAACACCGTGTCCAGCTTGATCTGCGTGATGGGCGTCCCCGGCGTCAACGCCATGTACTGCAATGCGTGCTGCGTGGCATTGCGAGAGCGCTCATCCGGCATGTCACGAGGGTCGGGCACCTTGCCATCGACGCTCGTGACCATGCCCGGATTGGTGCCCCACGTTACTTGTGGCGCAATATCATCCGCGCGAAGTTCCACCGTTTGATCGTAGGTCGCGCCGGGATCGGTCACCAGTTGGCGCCAGGCCTTTACCGCGCGCTCGAAGCTCTCGCCTGTCGGCGCCATGGGGCGGCCCTTGATATACGCAAAGGTGGTGTCATCGGGCGCGATCATGCCCGCGCGGGCGCCGGCCTCAATGGACATGTTGCATAGGGTCATGCGCCCTTCCATCGACAGCGCGCGAATGGCGGACCCGGCGTATTCGATGACGTAACCGGTGCCGCCGGCGGTGCCGATTTTGCCGATGATCGCCAGAATGATGTCCTTCGCGGAGCACCAGTCCGAGAGGGCGCCTTCCACGCGAACCACCATGGTCTTGGGTCGAGTCTGGAGCAGACACTGGGTCGCCAGAACATGCTCGACTTCGCTGGTGCCGATCCCGAACGCCAGCGCGCCGAACGCGCCGTGCGTCGAGGTGTGCGAATCGCCGCAGACGATCGTCATGCCGGGCAGCGTAAACCCCTGCTCAGGACCGATCACATGCACGATGCCTTGGCGGACATCGTCCATGCCGAACAGGGTAATGCCGAACTCTTTGCAGTTCTGCTCCAGCGTGCGGATCTGCGTCGCGCTGACTTCATCGATGATCGGCAAACGTCGATCCGTGGTCGGTACGTTGTGATCCGGTACGGCGAGGGTCGCTGCGGGACGCCGGGGCTTGCGGCCGGCCAGCTTAAGGCCTTCAAAGGCCTGCGGCGAAGTCACCTCGTGCACGAGGTGCCGGTCGATATAGAGCAAAGTCGTCCCCTTTGCTTCACGGACAATATGAGAGTCCCAGATTTTGTCGAAGAGAGTTTTTGGCGCCATACGAAAACCCCGCGAGTGGCTGGAAGTTCCGTGAAGTCCGTTCTGCCAGTTGTCCGTTGCGGAATCACTGACTCCACCGACCTGAGGGACCACAGTATAACAACTTTCGGTTTCGATTCGAAAGTAGGTGACGGCAGGCCACTGCCTTGCATTTCGCCGGCTGGCGCCGCATACGATGCATCACCTGAATGCCCCGTGGCGGCAAGGTCTCCGGGGATTGGACGAGAAGGATTCATAGCTCGCGCCCAATATCGCGTTCACTCTGGTCATTTTGATTCTGGTTTTTCCCGGATATTTGTGCCGTCTCTTTATTTTTCCGACGAATTTCCGCGACAACTCCTCGCCCGATCTCCTAACGGATCATCCTGCAGCGGTGGGCGGGAAAGACAAATCTGTATAGGGGATTGGTCGCGGGATTCACAACCGAAGAAGATGGATCCTTACGAGATATCGCCCTATTTTCCGCACGGAGAGGAGAATTCGGTCAGGAATCGGAAGGGAATTCAATTGTACGCTGATACCCGGCGCCTTTTCGTGCTCAGTTACGGCCAGGTCGAAATATGACCATCGCAACACTCGGCTGTGGAGGCCGAGCCATGGGAGCGTTCGCTTGTGAAAGACTGCGAGCCCGTTCCAGCTCAACAAACCTCTCCAGCTTCCCATCCTTCTCAAGCTCCGGAGCCCGGTCATGGACCTGCTCCCTAAGCGCGAAGTAGGTTCCCATTTACAAGTCTCCCTCGTCGCGCGAGCACTCGATGCGTTTGGAACGGCCAATCAGCGTCATTGTTCCCCGTTCCACCATTTTCGGCCGTCCCGTTCAAGCAGCTCATCGGCTTCACGAGGCCCCCACGCTCCCGCCGGATAAATCGGTAATCCGCCCGGGGGCAGGGAGCCCCAGACATCCAGGATCGGCTGCATCGTACTCCATCCGACTTCCACATTGTCGGCTCGCTGGAACAAGGTCGCATCACCGGCCAGGCAGTCGTACAAGAGGGTTTCATAGCCGGTGCTGGGCGCCCCGCCGAAGTATTTCGAATAGTGGAAGTCCATATCGACGGTGCCGACATGGACCCGGGGCCCGGGAACCTTGGCGTCAAAGCGCAGCGAGATCCCTTCGTCGGGTTGGATGCGAATGACCAACACGTTCGGCGCGAGATGTTCCACACCGGTCTTGCGAAAAAGCATAAAGGGCGCCGGCTTAAACTCGATGACGATCTCACTGACTCGCTTGGCCAGCCGTTTGCCGGTGCGCAGATAGAACGGTACATCCGCCCACCGCCAGCTGTCGACCAGCAGCTTCATGGCCACGAACGTTTCCGTGTTCGAATGCGGGAGGACGTTCGGCTCCTCCCGATAGGCCGGCACGCGAGCGCCCTCGACCACGCCGTCGCCATACTGCGCGGCGACCGTGGACCGCAGCACTTCAATGGGATGCAGCGGGAGGATCGCGCGGAGGACCTTCGCTTTTTCGTCCCGGACGGCGTCGGCGGCGAAGGAATTCGGCGGTTCCATCGCGATGAACGACAGAAGCTGCAACAGGTGGTTGGGCACCATATCCCGCAATGCCCCGGCTTCCTCATAGTAGCGGCCGCGATGCTCCACGCCGATGCTCTCGGCGACCGTGATCTGCACGTGATCGATGTAGCGACGGTTCCACAGAGGCTCAAAAATGCCATTGGCAAATCTGAACACCAGGATGTTCTGGACCGTTTCCTTTCCGAGGTAATGGTCGATCCGGTAGATCTGGTTCTCATCGAGCACTTGCAGCAGTTCCTGATTGAGGGCTCTGGCGGAGGGCAGATCGTGGCCGAACGGCTTTTCAATGACGACGCGGCGCCACGCGCCGTCTCGCTGGACGGTCAAGCCGCGAGCGTGGAGGTGCCGGACGATCTCGGAGAAAAAACTCGGAGCGGTGGCCAGATAATACAGATGATTGGCGCCGATGCCGTGTTTCTTGCTCACCTGGGCGAGACAGTCTTCCAGTCTTTGATACGCCTGCGGATCGCGGAAATCACCGGTCACGTAATACAAACGCTCGTACAGCCATTCCCACAGCGTATCGTCGACCGGGCCGGTCGCGTAGTGGTGAATGTCTTCCGTCACCTTACGGCGAAAGTCTTCAGTCGTCATCTCCGTACGGGCCAGCCCGATGACCGCAAACTCTTTTGGCAGGTCCTGTCCGGCGGTCAGATTATAGAGCGACGGGATCAACTTCCGCTTCGTGAGGTCGCCGTCGGCTCCGAAGACGACCATGATGCTGGACGTTGGCATGTGCATGATTCCCTCATTCCGACAGAGCACTCTTATCGATTCTATCAGGATTCTTCAATAGTACAGGTTTTGAAAAATCATTTGGAATTGTGCTCATCAATTATTTCCTGTTGAGCAGAGCATATGAGCATTTATTGCATTCGAGTTTGCCGATATTTTCGGTTCGAATATCTGGTCTCATAACACCTTCAGTGCATTTCGG
>JBOHOS010000190.1:0-6509 GCA_050731295.1 Nitrospiraceae bacterium
AGCTTGACCGTTCGGTCCCAGGACGCGCTGGCGAGCCGCCGGCCGTCGGGTGAAAAGGTCACGCATCGCACCGGGCCGGTATGGGCTCGAAGGGTGCGGAAGTGGCGGCCGGATTCGATATCCCAGAGCTTGATCGTCTGATCATCGCTGGCGCTCACCAAGACCTTGCCGTCGGGGGAGACGGCGAACGACCGGATCCATCCTGTGTGCCCTTTCAGCATCCGCACCTCCGTCAGGTTGGGCATCTCGAAGAACTTAATGGTGGAATCCCGGCTGCCGGTCACGAGCAGCTTCCCGTCCGGAGTGAAAACCAACGCACCGATCCAATAATCCATCGGCTTGTTAAAGCCGCCTTCGTCCTCGACAAAAAACCCGCGCGTGTCGCTCATCTCTTCATCGACCGTCTCTTGCCAATGCCCCTTGTGTTGGAGCTTTTCCTCTCCGCTCGGCAGCACTTCCCACAGCTTGATTTTGCCGATATCGTTTCCGCTGGCGAGATGAATGCCGTCCGGTGAAAACGCGACGCAGACCGACCAGTGATGGTCATACTGGTCTTTGCCGAGCAAGGTCATGAGTTCGGTCCCGGTCGTCACTTCCCAAATCTTAATGTCCTTGTTATGGCTCCCCCGCGCGAGCATCAAGCCGTCCGGTGACAAGGATAGACTGACGACGTTGTGATCGTATCGGGTAAAGAGCAGCTTCGTGGGCTCGCCCGTTTTCGTGTTCCACATGCGAATGGTGCGGTCATCGCTCCCGGTGACGAGCGTCTGTCCGTCGGGGGTGAAGAGGGCCGTGCGAATGTCATGCGTGTGACCGCGCAGGGATTTCAGCATGCGTCCCGTTTCGATGTCCCACAGGCGCACCAAGCGATCCACCCCGGCGCTTGCGAGCATCAATCCATCGGGTGCGAAGGTCACCGTCCAGACACCATGCGTGTGGCCCCGAAAAGTTTTGATCTCCCGCGTCCCCGCTTTCCAGTATTCCAGGTGGTCGCCGTGTTGACGCGGGGTGGTTTCCTCGACGACGCTCGGAGGCACGCCGGCAACAAGTGGGTTGGTCGTTGGATCTGCCATCATTCAAGCCTCAATGGTTGGCCATTAACATTCTTGTACGGTCATTGCAAATGCGGCAAAACGGTCGCTATAATCGGATTCACGTGTGTCGAATGTCAGATCTTAAGAGAACGCCTGAAAGTAAGTCAAGCCAAGCAGGCCGATGACCGGGCCGGTCTCGCCATGACAGACCGGACGAATTATACAAGGACAGGTAATCGATGGAAATCAGGTTTCAGCCAGCCTTGCTGCAGGAAGTGATCGATTCGTTCGTGGAAAAAACGGAACGCGAGGGCGATCCGACCTATTATAAAGAGTTCCACGAGCTGGCCGATCCGATTTATGAAAAGTTCTCCTTGGACGACCGCGAGTCGGAGTTCACAAAGCTCTATCAGTATCTGTTCGGGATCTGGGGATTTTCCGACATTATTCGCGATGCCTTCAATGGGTTCCCGATCTTGAAAGAAAAAGTCGGCATCGTGCTGATCAAAGGCGTGCTGAAAGAGGATCAGGAAGGCGTGGACATCCTCCGAAAATGGGGCTCGGTCGAGCAGGACCTGGCGAAGCAGTTCGAGGAGAAGGGACTCAAGGGCGTGGGGATCAAACTGATCCCGCGCCGGTTTTACGATCCCGCCCTCAGCCGGTATTGTCGCCATGAACTGACCCATATCGCCGATCTCCTGAACCCTGATTTCAACTATGACCCTGACACCAAAGTCGGGCAGAATCCCGGAGAAGAAACGTTAATCCTCCACCGATACCGGGTTTTGTGGTGCCTCAATATCGATAGCCGGCTCATCCGCGCGGGGAAGGACCCGATGCTGAGCCGTGAGGATCGATTCAAGGAATTTCGGTCCTGGTACCGAAAAATACCACCGGTCCAGCTGAAGTCCGTCTTCGAAGGACTGTGGCAGGCCGACTCGATCAGCCATTCGGAATTGGTCGAAATGGCGTCCGACACGTTGCGCGTGATGGATCGCGCGATCGAAGTCGAAGGCGGGGAGGTTCCCGAAACTCAAAATAAAGTCATTCTCATGCCGGGATTCCCTTGCCCCCTCTGCCGGTTTCCGACCTACACCTGGGTCGAAGAGCTCGAGACGAAGGTCGAGAAGCACGTGCTCGACTTTATCCGGGAGAATCACCCGGGATGGGACACGGAATACGGCGCGTGTGATCGCTGTGTCGAGGTGTATAAATTGCGCGCCGACGGGGTGATGTAGGTCCAACGATGCCGACCGATCCGCAATATGGGCGCCGCCATTTTCTGAAAGATTCCCTTGTCTCCTTCGCGAAGACCGCGCAAGAATTTGTCAAACATCGCGATAGCGATGCGCCTTCTGAACCACAGGCGCCGGCGCCAAGAACGGATTGGCTTCGTCCTCCCGGCGCAGCGCCGGAAGCATTGTTTCTGGAGCGATGCACGCGGTGCGGAGATTGCGCGAAGGCATGTCCCTATGACAGCATCCGCTTTGACGCGCAGGATGGCGCTCCGGTTCTGTTTGCCGATGAACGTCCCTGTTATTTCTGCGACACGCTCCCATGCGTGAGCGCGTGCGCAACGGACGCGCTGGTGTTTCCCGACCGGCCTGATCGCGTCAAAATGGGAGTGGCCATCGTCTCGCAACGAAACTGCACTGCGGATCAAGGCTGCAATGCATGTCTTTCGCGATGCCCGACCGGCGCTCTCTCAATGGACTTCGACACGCTTCGAGTCGAGGTGGCCGGTGAGCGCTGTGTGGGGTGCGGGCTGTGTGAATATACATGTAAAACGGTGAACGATCGTCTCGCCATCGCTGTGCGCCCGGCTCGATATCTTGCGCCCGGCGATGCAAAATGTTAATGGGAGGTAAGTGTGGATTCATCCGACGTTGCAGTGAAATTTCTTGCATAAACAATGAGTTTCAATGTTTGAATTCCATCCAGTTCTCGCTTGACTTCAAATAGGGCTTTGCCTATGATACGCAAACCAGCGCCTGAAAGATCGAGGTTCGAAAGCCGCATGCAAGCGAGTCGAGATCGGAATTCGAGCATCGAGCCCGTAAGGAGAATGAAATGAACGCACAGGAAAGTGAGCGAAGAATGCTGGATTCTTCAAAGATCGTCCCGAGCGCAGCAGCCCTCAAAGATTCCCCCGCAGTCGAACGAGCGTTAGGCCGGAGCAAGCTGTACCTCCTGGTCTCGTGGTGTATGTTATATCCGGAGGACGACGAATTTCTGGATTACCTGCAGAGCGGTGAGTTTGTTGAGGACGGTCGTTCGGCGATTCAAAGTCTCACCCAATCACTTGATCTGATCGGCGGTGAACACACCAAGAAGAGATTGATCGCGCTCTCCAAGGCTCTGGACCAAATAGAAGGATGGGTTGCCTCGGAATGCGCGAACTGGCAGTTGACTGATCTCCAAGCTGAGCACCGCCGGGTGTTCAGTAACGTCATTACTCTCGATTGTCCTCCCTACGAAACCCTGTTCGGCAATGACCACGTGTTCGGTCAATCTCATGTCATGGGTGACATTGCCGGCTTCTATAAGGCGTTTGGCGTGGAACTCTCACGCGATATCCACGAACGGATAGACCATCTGAGCGTCGAGTTGGAGTTCATGCATTTCCTTGCGTACAAGGAATCGTACGCGCGATGCCATGACGGGGCGGAGAAGACCCAGATCGTGGTCGATGCGCAGAAAAAATTCGTCAAGGAACACATCGGGCGGTGGGTTCCGCTGTTCGCACGGATGTTGGTGAAGAAAGCGGACACCGGCTTTTTCCGGTACATAGCGGAATTTACATCCGACTGGATGGACTTCGACGCCGCGTATCTTGGCGTCACCCCGAAGCCTTACTCGGAGGCCGATTACCGTCCCGCCACGTTCAGCGCGCCTGAAGGCCAAACGTACGAGTGCGGTGCGCAAGATCAGGGGAATGAACTCAGCATGCTCTTAGACGAAGTCGGGGCCCAATCATTCATGGAGCAAAAAGAAAAGGACAAGGACAAGGATGAGCCGGGGCCGGTCGGGACCGCCTAATTCTTTTAGTAGGCGTATTTTTTGTTCTGTTTGTTGTTGTCATGTTCAGCAGTTTTTCAATCTTTAATTAGGGGGAGGGCATATTCATATGAGAGTGGTGCAGACACGTAACAAAAAGCTGGTGTTTGGCATTCTCCTCTCTGCAGTGATCGTCGGCGTCATGCTGACGATCGGCCAGGTACCTCTGGCGGTGAGCCAGCCGGTGACCATTCCGGCGAAGTCGATCAAAGGGCCGATTCCCATGGATGGAGCGAATCCAGTCTGGGAAGGTGTGCCGGGTGTCGTCGTGCCGCTGAGCGGCCAAACGATCACCACGCCGATGCATCCCAACATTGCCGTGAAGTCTGTCTTTGTCAAGGCCGTCACCAACGGCAAAGAAATCGGCTTCCGGTTGGATTGGTCTGATCAGACGCTCAATAACACCACGATCGGACCGCAGGACTTCCGCGATCAGGCCGCCCTTCAATTTCCGGTCAACACCTCAGGCGCTCCCCCGTTCCAGTGTATGGGCCAGTCTGGCGGCACCGTGAACATTTGGCGTTGGAATGCCGAGTGGCAAAAGGATTTGGGCAAGGACAGCGCCGGCATTTGGGACGTCGACGATCAGTATCCAGGGATTTTCTGGGACTACTATTTCGAAGAGCCTGCCGGCGGCGTGACGTACCCGGATCGTATTGGACGGAGCCTTGGGCCGTTCAACCCGGGGATCTGGTCGGGTAATATCCTGTCCGATCCGACCATGCGCGTGAGCTCCGTGGAAGATTTGAACGCCAATGGCTTCAGCACCTTGACCACGCAGGCCCACCAGGATGTCATTGGAAACGGCCTGTGGGAACCAGCCGGATCGATCAAGGGCGGATGCTGCGTCGGCCCGACCTGGCGGATTGTGGTGAAGCGTGCGATGACCACCAATGACGCCAATGATATCCAGTTCAAGGCGGGAGCGTCGGTTCCCGTCGCCTTCGCAGTGTGGGACGGCAACAACGTCGAACGAAACGGCATGAAGGGTATCTCAACCTGGTTCACGTTGAAGCTGCCCTGATCGTTTTCTCGTGATTGGGAAAAGCCCTGAGTCGTTTGCCCAAACGGGTAGGATGGCTCAGGGCTTTTTTCTTTATGTGCTTCGCGACGAGCGGTGCTGTGCAACGCCGTTCCACTAGTTGCATTGGAAAGAGATGAGGGTGTATAAGAAATGAGGGTATTTCCATCTTCATTCTTCTGCCTGCATTCATGAGGGTATTGTGAAAGTCTCTCTTTTATTTCCGCCGAGTTGGCACCCTTCTCAACCCTATCTGAGCCTTCCTTCCTTGACAGGGTTCTTGGATCAAGCGGGCGTCAAAACTGTCACTCAGCGGGACCTCAACATTGAGGTTCTCGATGCCATTCTGACTCAGACCTACGGGCATGAGGTGTATGCTCGCCTTCTGGATAAAATCAAGAAGCTGGAACGAGACGCGAATGGAGAAACAGGGCTGAACAGTCAGGAGCACTATACGCGGGTCGTCGAATCTCTCGATCGCTTTCCGTACCTCATCGACCGTATTGAGCCGGCAAAGGACACGTTGCGGGGAGAAGCCTTCTACGACATCGACCGCTATCGTGAAAGTTTATTTCTGGTCGACAAATGGCTTGAGCTGGTCTCCTCGCTCTATTTCCCGAGCCGGATGACGGTGGTGGATAATCAATTCAGCGGTTACTCGATTTATTCGTCAAAAGATATCGTCAAAGCGATCAAGGACGAGGAGCAGAATCCCTACATCGACCTGTTTCGAGGCCGGATGCTGCAGTCTATTTTGGAGGATCAGCCGGACTTGATCGGAGTATCGATTACCGCCACCTCGCAAATTATCCCGGGTCTGACTTTGTGCCGCCTGATCAAAGAAGCCAATCCGAACCTTCATCTGACCATCGGCGGAAGCATCTTCACGCGGTTGGTCGATAATCTGAGACGCTGCCAGAGCCTCTTTGAATTGACGGACGATTTCATCGTTTTCGAAGGAGAAACAGCGCTGTTGGAACTGGTCAACCAGTTAAGCGGCAAACGGGACATGAGCAAAGTCCCCAACCTGATCTACCGGCAGAACGGCAAGATCACGGTGAACCAGCCGTTTTATTCCGAGAATATCAACGAACTGCCTGCGCCGAATTACGACGGGTTTCCATTCGATAAATATTTAGCCCCTGAAACGGTCTTGCCGGTCCAGTTCTCCCGCGGGTGCTACTACAAGGATTGCGCGTTCTGCGCGCTCACCTTGGATCACCAAAATTTCAGGCAAAAAGATCCGGGCAGAACGGTCGATGATCTGCAGATGCTGTCGGAGAAGTATCAGACGCCGTATTTTTTCTTTACCGATGAGTGCCTCGCGCTCTCGCCGACGAAGCGTCTGTGCCAGCAGATGCTGGATCGGAATCTGAGCCTCCAATGGACTTGCGAGA
>JBOHOS010000191.1:0-2816 GCA_050731295.1 Nitrospiraceae bacterium
GTCAAGGGCGACTTCAGGAGTGCCGCCGGTACACAGCTTTGCTCTACCTTGGGATGCATCCCGATCGGCGTGCAGTGAATGAGGACATCGGTTTCCGGAATCGCGCGCCGAAGCGTTTCATCGGTGAGAGAGGCCTGTTGCACCGACGCCGCCGTCTTCGTCTGCAGGTCCTTGATCAGAGCGGATCGCTCCGACTCATCGATGCCTAGGATCGTCAGTTGCGCCATGCCCGATTCATTCGCCAAGGCAAAGGCAATGGCGCGCGCCGCCCCTCCCGATCCCAACATCACGACACGCCGGCCCTTCAGCGCGACCCCGGCATCGGTCAGCGCGCGCAGGGCGCCGGAGGCATCCGTGTTGTAACCGGTCAGCTTGCCATTCTCGACCACGATCGTGTTGACCGAGCCGATGTGCCTGGCGGTCGTTTCCACCTCGTCGAGGAACGGAAGAATGGACACCTTGTGCGGGATCGTCACGCTGAAGCCGCGCACGTTGCCGAGTGCGCGGAGGCCCTGGACCGCAGCAGCAAGGTCTTCGACGCGAAAGGCCAAATACACAAAATTCAGGCCCAGCTTCTGAAACGCCGCATTGTGAATGGCCGGCGAAAGAGAATGTTCGACCGGATTACCGAGCAAGCCGCAGAGCTGTGTGTGGGCGTCAATGTTCATTGGTCGTGAATTTGTTGATTTGATGATTTGATGATTTGGTGATTTACTCGGACAGATCAGAGAATCGCCAGATCACAAGATCACCAAATCTCACTTTCCTTTCGCGACCTTTTGCGCGATGTACTGGCTACCCGCTACGGAATAGGTCACGTTGACGCTATCGCCTTTCTTGAGGTCGGCCAGGTTTTTCACATCCCCACTGAACTGTGTTTTCTCATTGACGACAAAAGTAAACCGAGTCCCGCCGCCCTCCTTCTTCACCGCAAGTTTGCCGGCCGCCGCATCAACGGCGAGCACGGTACCAGGAAACTCGGTCCCACTTTCTGCTTGGACTGAGACTATGACCAAGAAGAAACCCGTAATGAGTAGGCACGTGAGAGGGCTCTTTTGCAAGAAGTCTTTCGTGGTCATGTCAGCTCTCCTTGAAGTGAAGCCTTACAGGCACTCAATCAACAGATCAACAAATCAGCAAATCACAAAATTCCTCAGTGCGCGGTCAAGCCGCCGTCAATAGTGAATGAACTCCCGGTCACCCAGGCGGAGTCATCTGAGGCCAGATAGACGATCATCTTCGCCACTTCGTCGGGTGTTCCCACCCGGCTGATGGGATAGGCGGACAGCGCTTCCGCTCTCATCTCGGGATTGTTCAGCAAGGGTTCTGACATAGGCGTCTGCACCAGGCCCGGACAGATTGAATTGCACCGAATCCCTTGCTTGGCATAGTCCATCGCGACGCAACGGGTGAGGACTTCAAGACCGCCTTTGGAGGTGCCGTACGGAGCACTCCCCCAGAAACCGACGAGTCCGCCGACCGATGACACATTGACGATGGCCCCCCCGCCGGCTTTCAACATCTCGGGCACGACGGCCCGTGTCATTCGAAATACTCCGGTGAGATTGATGTCGAGCACCTCGTTCCAGGTCGCATCATCGACTTCATGCAAGACTCGCCCGAAGGCTCCGATCGCAGCATTGTTCACGAGAATGTCGAGTTTCCCGAAGGTCCTGACGGCTTGTCCGACCGCCGAGCGCACATGGGTTTCGTCCGTCACGCTTCCGACCACCGCCAGCACTTGACCTTTGTCCCGTTCAATGTCGCCAACGACCTGCTCTAATGTTTCTTTCCGGCGCCCCGTAATAACGACGGCTGCGCCTTCTTGCGCGAACAACTTCGCGACCGCCGCGCCGATGCCGACGCCCGCGCCCGTGATCAATGCCACTTTTCCTTGCAGCCGCATCACTCCTCCATACCATCGTCTGTCGCTGGCTCCTCACAATCCTGTACCTCCGCCGGTGACTTTCTCCAGAGTCCCGGCTGGACCTTCCGGGCGACCGTGATGAAACCCGAGTGCGCCACCATACGATGATCCGGCCTGACGCTTCTTCCCTGAATATTCCAGGTTCTCAGCAGCGTCTCGAAGTTTTGAATCATCCCAAAGACCGCGGCTCGCTCCAGCGCGTCCACGGTCTGCATCACTTGAGGGATGGTCGGGACGAAGCTGAGATAGAGCCCTCCGGAGCGGAGCGCGCCGGCGGCGTGAGGAATGACCCGCCACGGCTCAGGGAGATCGAGGACGACACGATCGAACGGGACCGCCGTGTCCTCGGCTTCGAACCCGTCGTACACATCCTTCCGTCGCATCATCAGGCCGGCAGCCTGCCCCAGATACCGTTCGATATTTTTCATCGCCGTGCGGGCGAAATCCTCCCGCGCCTCGTACGTCACCACCATGCCGCGTTCGCCGACCGCTCTCAGGAGCGCCATCGTGAGGGCTCCCGAACCGGTGCCGGCTTCGAACACGCGCGCGCCAGGGTAGATGTCCGCCCACATCGTGATGATCGCCAAATCCTTCGGATAGATGACCTGCGCGCCGCGCGGCATTTTCAGCACGTATTCGCCGAGTGTGGGCGCGAGCGCGAGCATCCGTTTTCCCCGTGACAGCGTGACCAGCGACCCATCCGCCTGCCCGATCAACGCATCGTGGGCGATCGTCTCCCCGCTATACTGAAAGGTCTCGCCTGCTTTAAGCGTGAGGGCGTACTGCCGCCCGTGTTTGTCCACGAGATGAATCCGTTCGCCGTTCTGCAACGATCTCATACCGTCTGCTTCCCACCCACCCCAGGCGCGCTATTACACCCGCCCTACCC
>JBOHOS010000192.1:0-6584 GCA_050731295.1 Nitrospiraceae bacterium
TTCAACCCTCGGCTACCGCTCCCCCGCCGAGTTCGAAGCCGCGGCGGGGACTCTTAACTGAGTGTCCACGAAATCGGGGGAAGATCACAAACAGTCTCAACAAAGAATGGATTCGAGAATCCCTCAAGGATTATCTTAAAGCCATTAATCACTCCAACATCCCTTAGGCTTAGTTATTCGTTAGACCCGTTAGACCCATAAACATTCCTCGCATTTGTTAGGATGCTCAAAAAGGTCATCCAACGAGGCCGCAGGGAGCGCGAACCCCGAGGCGTACTTTTCGTGTACGTTGAGGGGGTCGCGCGACCGAGAACGAAGTTGGGGGCCTTTTTCAGCATCCTAGGGATGCGATTCCCGCCAGTTGCAGCCTACGCCTAGATCCACCTTCAGCGGCACCGTCAGACCAATAGATACGCCGGTTTCCTCCATAACAGACCGCACTAATTGCTTGGCCGCCTCGAGGTCCTTTTCCGGCGTCTCGAAGATCAGCTCGTCGTGGACTTGCAGGATCATTTTGGTGGCGGGCAGGTCGGCTTTGAGCCGATGGCTCATACCGATCATCGCGACTTTGATCAGATCCGCGGCCGAGCCCTGGATGGGGTTATTGATTGCCATGCGCTCGCCGAAGCTGCGCTGGGTCGCATCGTGGCTGCTGAGTTCGGGAATCGGCCGGCGGCGGCCGAGGATCGTCGTCACGTAGCCCTGCTGCTTGGCGGCGGCAAGGGTCCAGTCCAAGAACGCCTTCACGCCAGCATAGCGAGCAAAGTAGGCGTCGATGTATTCACGCGCTTTCTGCTGCGAGATGCCGAGCGTCGAAGACAACCCGAATGGGCTGATCCCATACAAGATGCCGAACACGACGGTCTTGGCGACTCGACGCATCTCTTTGGTAATCTGATCCGGGGTCAAGTTGAAAATGTCAACCGCCGTGGCCATGTGAATATCCTCACCCTGCTCGAAAACCTGCACCAGCCGCTCATCGCGGGAGAGGTGTGCGAGGATACGCGGCTCGACCTGACTGTAGTCGGCGGAGATCAGCACATGGCCGGGAACCGCCACGAACGCCTCGCGAATCCGAAGCCCGTATTCGCCCTTGACGGGAATGTTCTGCAGGTTCGGATCGGTGGACGAAAGCCGGCCGGTTGCGGCAACCGTCTGGTTCAGTGAAGTGTGAACCCGGCCGGTCTCCGGATTCACAAGCGCGGGCAGCGCATCAATGTAGGTGGACTTGAGTTTGCTCAAGCTTCGACACGCCAGAATCTGGGCCGGCAACTCATGCTGCACTGCCAATTGGGTGAGCGTGTCTTCATCCGTCGAGTAACCGGTTTTTGTTTTCCGAAGGGGCTTGAGTCCGAGCTTCTCGAACAGCACTGTGGCCAGTTGCTTCGGGGAATTGAAGTTGAACTCTTCCCCCGCTATTCGCGTGATCGTCTCCGTCATGCGGTCCATTTCGCGCTCGAGTTCCTTGCCCAAGCCCTGCAGCGCCGCCACATCAAGCTTGAACCCATTGCGCTCGATCTCGGCCAGCACCGGCACGAGCGGCATTTCCACCTGCTCGAACAAACGCAAACTTCCTTGATCTTCCAATCGGGTTCTCAGCACGGGCACGAGACGGGCGATGACCGCCGCAGCCTCGGCCGCCTTCGTTGCGAGAGATGAATCGGGCTCTGCGAAGAGATCCTTTGGAGGTTCTTGCGCTTCCTCTCCCTTGTCCGATCCAAGGTGGTAGCCCAGCATATCCAGCGCGACGGACTCCAAGGTGTGGGTGCGGCGGTTCGGATTGAGCAGGTATGCGGCGATCATCGTATCGAACCATGGCGGCTCCAAAGCAAGCCCTGCCCGGTTGAAGGCTAAGAGCGTGGGTTTCAGATCGTGAGCGGCCTTGGTCCACGTTCGATTGATAAACAATTCGACGATCGGCGGCGGCAGAGACTGTCCGCCGTGCAAGGACAGAAAAGCCGACCGACCGCTGGGCACGCTGATCGCCACCCCTTGCAGTTCGGCCCTGACTCCGGACAACCCTCTCAGCACGCCATGAATGGAAGCTTCCTGCCTCGTTTCCGTTTCATGGATCGCGTCCGTAAATCGACGCGCCCCGGCATCATCGTGGATAATCTGAACATCCGTCGCCAGCGCTTCGGAGGCCGCCGGTGGCTGGACCATCTTGAGCAAGGTTGGAAACTCCAGCTCACGGAGGAACGCAACGAGCGGCTCCGGCGGCGGTGGTGCAATCCGATATGCGTCACAATCAAATTCGACGGGACAGTCGATCTGTATGGTCGCCAATCGCCGGCTGAGACGCGCAGTCTCGGCCTGTTCGAGCAAGAGAGCCCTGGTTTTGGGCGCGGACACGTCCTCGATCCGGCGAAGCAGTTCCTCGATCGTGCCGAACTGCGTAATCAGCTTCGTGGCCGTTTTCTCGCCGATCCCTTTCACGCCCGGGATATTGTCGATCGCATCACCCATCAGCCCCATGATCTCGACAACCCGGGACGGCTCGACGCCGAACCGCTCGCGGCATTCCGCTTCCCCGAACCATTTGTCTTTCACGGGATCATAGATGCGAACCGCCGGGGTCAGGAGTTGGAACATATCCTTGTCGCTGGTGACAATGACCGCATCGAGCCCCGCCGCTTCGGCTTTGCGCGCGAGCGTGCCGATCAGGTCATCCGCTTCGTAGCCGGACAGTCGGACCACCGGCACCGCCAGCGCCTGCACCACGCGATGGATCAAAGGCACCTGGGCCTGCATGCCGTGCGGCATCTCCGGCCGCTGCGCCTTGTACTCCTTGTACTCCTCGTGCCGTTGCGTTGGCCCTTTTTCATCGAAGACCACTGCAAGGCAATCGGGCCGATGCTCGCGCAGAATCTTCATCAACATCGTCGTAAAGCCGTAGACGGCATTGGTCTGCACACCCTTGGAGTTCGTAAGGGGGGGGAGAGCAAAAAAGGCGCGATAGATGTAGGCGCTGCCGTCGATGAGGTACAGGGTCTTCCGAGAGGTCTGTCCGGCGTCAGCCATCGTGGCGGAAGGTGCTGTGCGAAGGATGGAACTTGTGATCGTGGGACACCGTGAACGGAGCCCGGCCGAATTTCTCTCGCAGCTTGTTGATAGTCCGCAGCACGGTGGGCTGCCCGACCAGTTTTCGTTCCAGCGGCCGCTTACCGGGAAAGTCCATTAAGGAAACGCCGATCAGCATCGTCAGGATGCCTTGCCCGGGGAGAAACAGCATGGCCACGCCGGCCAAGAGAAAGATGACTCCGATGGCGTTCTTGATGAGGTACCCGGAGATTCGAATGACCGGATGGCGGTTCTTCAACCAGGTCCTCGGATGGCGCTCATCAAAATAATCAGCCGGGAGCCGGACTAGAATGAATGGAATCGCGATCAGGCTGCCAATAAACCCGACGACCGACAGAACAAACAGCATCAGCAGTATGTCTTTGGAAAACAAAGCCTCCATCGGCGTGCATCCTAGCATGGACCAAAGGTAAAAGGTAAGGCAATAGGCTCAGCATGACTGTTGAGTTCTTAATAGGGCCTTTACATTTTTCCTTTTGCCGCGGTCACAGCTATAATCGGTCGCCATGGCATCGATACGTCACCGCAGCCGCGCAATCCGATTAACGGGGGAGCATTTGACGACCTCCGACTTTTACGCGGTGTCGGTCGATGGAAACCCGGCCGAGCTCGCCCCGGCGGCCAAGCGGCGAATGGCTGCCGCGAACCGTGTCATACGCGACGTGGCGACCCATCCAGAGCCGGTTTATGGCGTCACGACCGGATTCGGCAAATTGGCCGACCAGCGCATCTCTCCCTCCGATATTGCTCAACTGCAGCTCAACCTGGTCCGCAGCCATGCGGCGGGCGTAGGCGACCCGTTGACTCGCGAGGAAACGCGGGGGATCATGCTGCTGCGTGCCAACGTCCTGGCGCGAGGGTACAGTGGTGTTCGGCCGATCGTGGTCGAACATCTCTTGAGGCTATTGAATCGAGAGGTCTTACCTGTGATTCCCTGCCGAGGGTCGGTCGGCGCATGCGGGGACCTCGCCCCGCTCGCACACCTGGCGCTGCCCCTCATCGGCGAAGGAGAAGCATGGGTGAATGGACGGCGGCGAACCGGACAGATCGCCCTGAAGCACGCCGGACTACAACCGCTGGCGCTGGAAGCCAAGGAAGGCCTCTCACTCGTTAATGGGACACAGGCTATGCTGGCTCTCGGGCTCCTTGCGCTGCGCCGCGCTGAACGGTTGGCCGATGCGGCCGACGTCGCAGGCGCGTTAACGGTTGAAGCGCTCAAAGGCACCCCCGTCGCCTTTGAAAGCCGCATCCATGCTCTGCGTCCCTACCCGGGGCAGCAAACCGTGGCGGCGAACCTTTTGGCTCTGATGGCCGGCAGCGAGATCCGCATCTCTCACCTGGGCTGTGCCAGGGTCCAAGACGCCTACAGCCTCCGATGCATGCCGCAGGTTCATGGGGCCGTTCGAGATGCGCTTGATTATGTGGGCAAGACCCTGCGCATCGAGATCAACAGCGTCACCGATAATCCGATCGTGTTTGCCGAGCAGGGTGATGTGGTGTCCGGCGGAAACTTTCACGGGCAACCGCTCGGCTTGGTGTTGGATCATCTGGCGATTGCAATGACGGAATTGGCCAGCATCTCCGAACGCCGAATCGAGCGCCTGACCAACCCGGAGTACGGCGACCTGCCGCCGTTTTTGAGCCCGGACCCCGGCCTTAACTCCGGCTTTATGCTGGCTCAAGTCACAGCCGCGGCGCTGGCGTCTGAAAACAAGGTCTTGTCCCATCCCGCGTCGGTCGATTCCATTCCGACCTCCGGGAATCGAGAGGATCACGTGAGCATGGGGATGGGATCCGCGTTGAAATTGAAGCAAGTGCTTGCGAATACCGAGTACATTCTTGGGATTTAGCTACTCTGCGCCGCCCAAGGCGTGGAGTTCCACCGTCCGCTCCGTGCAGGAGTTGGAAGCCGCCGAACATTGCGACTGATTCGCCGGCAGGTGCCCCAACTGCGCGAAGACCGGATATTGGCGCCGGATCTCGAAACGGTGGGTCGCTTCGTCGCAAGCGGGGAACTCAGCCGCGTCTTATCGACGGTGATCCCGATGAAGACCACTCATGATCATTGAAAGGGGCCGATGATGAATCCACTCGCTGGACAAGAGGTCAGGTCAGTTCCGGTCCTTCTCGGTTGCGTGCTTCTCATCCTCTTCTGGGCGCCTGTCGCCGCCGCCGCCGATCCGGACTTTCCCTCGCTCTCCGCGGAGGAGGAGCTTGAGGTGGAGGTAGTGAAGAAAGGACTCGGCAAAGAAGTGTCGATTCGGAAGGGCACCAAAGAATGGTTCATGCTGGTGGAGGTGACGCCCGATAACACGGTCGTCATCCGCCAGGAAAAAGACAACGAGAATTATGTCGTCGATGAAAGCGAAACTCACGATCGCCCTCTCACGAAGGCCGAGGTCGATACAGTCATCGACGACTTCATCAACAGCGTGAAAACTCAGGTGAAACGAAAGTGACCGGTTCCATCAGAGCGCCGCGCGGCGCCGGACTCACGTGCAAAGGCTGGGCGCAGGAAGCAGCGCTGCGCATGCTGATGAACAATCTCGACGACGAGGTCGCGGAGAACCCGCGCGAGCTCATCGTGTACGGCGGCGCGGGGAAGGCCGCGCGAAACTGGGACGCGTATGCCGCCATCGTGCGCGAGCTGAGAGAGTTGGAGAACGACCAGACGCTGCTCATCCAATCGGGCAAACCGGTGGGCGTGCTCAGAACACATGAGATGGCTCCCCGCGTGCTGATCGCCAATTCCAATCTCGTCGGGCACTGGGCGACGTGGGACGAATTTCGCCGCCTCGAAGCGCTAGGGCTGATCATGTATGGCCAGATGACGGCCGGATCGTGGATGTACATCGGCACCCAAGGCATCGTGCAAGGCACGTGCGAGACATTTGCCGCGGTCGCCGCGCATCATTTTGGAGGAAGCCTGGCCGGGCGATTCATCTTGACCGGCGGAATGGGCGGCATGGGCGGGGCTCAGCCCTTGGCCGCGACGATGAACGGGGCGGCCATTCTTTGCGTTGAAGTGAACCCAGCGAAAATTGAACGGCGCATCGCGACCCGCTATTGCGACCGCATGACCCATTCCATGGATGAAGCGTTGCAATGGATCATGACGGCCACGGCTCGACGCGAGGCGTTGTCGGTCGGCCTCATAGGCAATTGCGCCGAGGTATGCCCGGAGCTCGTTCGTCGTGGGGTGACTCCCGATATCGTGACGGATCAGACCTCGGCGCATGATCCGCTCAATGGCTACGTGCCGGCCGGACTGTCGATCGAGGACGCTTCGGAGCTTCGAGTAAAGAACCCGAATGACTATGTCGATCGCTCGCTCGATTCAATAGCCGTTCACGTCCGCGCCATGCTGGGATTCCAGGGCGCCGGCTCAGTTGTTTTTGATTACGGCAACAACATCCGGACGATGGCGTTTGATCGCGGGGTCGCGGACGCCTACGCCGTTCCCGGTTACGTCCCCGAGTATATCCGGCCACTCTTCTGTGAAG
>JBOHOS010000193.1:0-2049 GCA_050731295.1 Nitrospiraceae bacterium
GAAAGAGGGCCCTTTCGATGATTGCGGAATTTCTCGACGCTGCCATGGCCGGAGGTTAGGGAGGACTCATGCGCTACGTTGATGGTTACGTATTGCCGCTGCCAAAGAAAAACCTGGAGGCCTACCGGCGCATGGCGCAGAAGGCGGGCAAGGTCTGGCGGGACCACGGTGCGCTCGAATACACCGAGTGCGTCGCCGACGACGTGAAGCGGGGCAAGCACACGTCGTTTCCGCAGAGCGTCAAGCTCAAGCCCACAGAGACGGTCGTGTTCGCGTACATCGTGTACAAGTCGCGCGCAGATCGCGACCGCGTCAACGCCAAGGTTATGAAGGACCCGCGCCTGGCGAACATGATGGACCTCAAGGCCCTGCCTTTCGACGGCAAGCGCATGTTCTGGGGCGGATTCAAGGTCCTGGTCGACGTCTGAAGGAAACCAGACCTGGTGCAAAGACTAGCGCCGGTAAGAGGCGGGTAGAATGGGAAACGAGACCCTGACCTCACACGAATTCGGAGAACGCGTCCATGCTCAGAATAATACTCATTGCTATCGCAGTCCTCGTCATCGTGCTTGTCGTCATCGTAGCTCTGCAGCCCAAGGAGTTCCGCGTCGCGCGGAGCACGACCATCTCCGCCTCCCCGCCGGCGGCATTTGCGCAGGTGAATGATTTTCACAAGTGGGAAGCATGGAACCCGTGGGGGAAAACTGATCCGACGATGAAGCAAACGTACGAGGGCGCGCCCGCGGGACCCGGCGCGATCTACACTTGGGTCGGCAACAAGGAGGTCGGCGAAGGACGCATGACGATCACGGAGAGCCGTCCAAGCGATCTGATCAGGATCAAACTCGAATTCTTCAGGCCCTTCGCAGCCACCAACACCGCGGAGTTCACTTTCAAGCCGGAGGGTAATCAAACTGCGGTGACGTGGAGCATGACAGGCGAAAACAACTTTATGGCCAAAGCAGTACACCTGTTCATGAACATGGACAAAATGGTCGGCGGTCAATTCGACAAAGGACTGGCGGAAATGAAATCGATTGTGGAAGCAGCACCCAAGCGATAGCGCGCCGACTTTCACACGCCCAAAGGAGAAAAAACATGGCTACGGGAAAAACTGAAAGACCACGGACGCCGCCGCGCCGGCGATGCATGAGCAGGTGGGGTTGGAGCGAAAGCCCGGATTGCCGCGTGGCGCTCGTGATAAAGATCTGAAAGGAAGACACCATGGAAACAACCACGACAATTCACACGAGCAATTCAGATGCTCAATCCGCTCCCCCCTCCAAGGGGAGACTCTGGACCGGACGCATCATGAGCGCGCTGCCTGCGCTGTTCCTGCTAGTGGACGGCGTCGGGAAACTGGTGAAACCCGCGGCGGTCGTAGAGGGAACAGTTCAGCTCGGATACCCCGAAAGCGTCCTTCTCGGTCTTGGCATCGTTCTTCTCGCCTGCACCGTCCTCTATGTGATTCCGCGCACAGCCGTTCTCGGCGCGATTCTGCTGACGGGCTATCTCGGTGGCGCCATCGCCACGCATGTGCGGGTGGGAAGTCCGCTCTTCAGCCACATCTTGTTCCCAGTGTATCTCGCAGTCCTGATTTGGGGCGGGCTTTACTTGCGCGACGAACGGTTGCGCGCCCTCATTCCTCTGCGGCGTTAGTGTGAGGTGGGACACCGAGCCGATTCGTGTGTGCTCATTCTTGCCGTCCTGAGCTGGACAGAATCGGTAGCTCGGTAAGAGTCGGTCAATATTCTAATCCGGAGGAGTCATTGAAATGACGAAACGAATGTTTCTCCGCATCGCAAACCTTGCCGCCATGTTGTTGCTTGCGGCAATATCCGCAAGCGCGCTGGCTGGAGATTTCTACGAAAAAGACGGCGTGGCCATTAAGGGCTACGATCCGGTCGCATATTTTACGGACAACAGGCCCATCAAAGGTTCGCCCAAGTTCAAAGCCGAATATAAGGGGACGGTATTCCATTTCGTCTCGCAATCGAATCGTGATGCCTTCGCGGCCAATCCTGCCCGGTACGCACCCCAGTACAATGG
>JBOHOS010000194.1:0-2590 GCA_050731295.1 Nitrospiraceae bacterium
GCGCCTCGACGGCCTGGATTTCACCCCCGAGATGCTGGCCCGCGCGGAGGCCAAGAGCGTCTACGATCGCCTGATCCGGGCCGACATGCTGGCGACCGGCCTGCCCGCGGCATCCTACGATCTGGTGGTCGAGGTTCTGGCCGATGAGCATCTCGCGGAGCTATGGCCGCTGTACCGTGAGGCAGCGCGGCTCGCCGCGCCGGCCGGCGTTTTCGTCATCGTCGGCTACCATCCGTACTTCCTCATGAACGGCATCCCGACCCATTTCGACCGCCGTGACGGCGAGCCGGTCGCGATCGAGAGCTACGTGCATCTGTTCAGCGAGCACGTGCAGGCGGCGCACCGCGCCGGCTGGACGCTCGTCGAGATGGACGAGGGCGCGGTCGACGACGCATGGATCGCCAAGAAGCCGAAGTGGGAGCGCTACCGGTTCCACCCGGTCAGCTTCGCCATGGTCTGGCGCAAGCGCAACCCCTGAGAAGGCGGCTCGACAGCCGGGCCGCCGGTCTCGGACGCGGCGCCGCGTTCGTGGGCGGCGCCCGGAACCCCTTCAGCGCGCCGCCGCGGGACTCTTCTTCTTGGGCGAGGTGGGCCCGGTGCGACCGCTGCTCTCAGCGCGCTGCCTCAGGCGCGTGCCCCAGCGGATCAGGCGCCAGCCCAGCCGCGCGTACCAGTCCTCGACGCCAAGGGCTCCCCCGGCGTCCTCGCCGGCGGCCGTGCCGGCACCATAGCGGCGGAGCAGGTCCTCCACCTCGGGCGTCGCCCTCAGCTCGCCCTGGTGGCCGCCGATGACGCGCGCGAAGATGGCGGCCTCGTCCTCGAGATCGTGCCACATCCCCCGCGCCTTGCGCGGCGCGCCACAATAGACGCCGTGGCTCCCGGCGACCGCGCCGTAGCTATGGCCCGTTGGTTCCCGTTGGCGACGATGCCGGTCTGGCGGCTGCGACTTGCCGGATTCTCTACGCGCCACCACCACGTCATGAACTGACAACCTGCGCCGCCTGCTCCACGGTGGGGCGCGCCTTCGACGCTACGTCGAGTTGCTATTCGGGCTTGATGCCAAGGTAGCACAAGCGTATGGAAGCAAATCTCAGGGCGAAACTGATTGCGACCACGCCCTGCAAGCGTTATCCCTTGGATATCCGTTTGGGAAGGGGTCTGTCGGTGCGGCGATTCACTGCGCCTGGCGCCAGCCGAGCATCCGAACCCATCTCACGGGATCCATACAGCAGCTGGGAACTGTCGGCTGGCATGAGCGGACGCTTCGATGCAGAGACCGGGTTCGACCCTACTTATGCCGAACGCCATAAACAACGTAATACGCGCAAGATACGACGGATACTGGCACACATCGACGCTGGCGACCGTTTTCTGGACATCGGCTGCAATTCCGGATATGTGGCCGCGGCCCTTTTGCGCGCCAACAAGGCGAGGCAGGTTGACGCAATCGAGCTCAGCCGTTCGATCGTTGACCCAGCTCTGTTGGAGGATCCTCGTTTTAACTTCTATGAAGGCCCTGTCACGGATTACCCGTTCCGTTCTGTCTATGCAGGGACGATTTACTGCGCGGTTCATCACCACGTTTTCGGTCTGCACGGCAAGTCGCAAGCCTTCACCACATGGCGCAAAATAATCGAGCATAGCAACCACTTCGTCTTGTTTGAGACCGGCCAGATTGCTGAGGGAGATCGCCATTACTGGCAGCGTGCCATTCATTCCTATTACTCTACCGATGAGGAGCACCTGCGTGATTTGCTCCATGCGATCGGTCCTCGACTAAAGAACGTGTCAGTAATTGACCACCTGCCAATGCACGGCGTGAATCGTGTGCTCCTCAAAATTGAACTTCACCCACGTGGAAGTAGTTACGACATTGCGGCCACAGGGGCTGACGCATACGGAAGCCTGCTGAATGATGATTCCCCATGGATCGTGGTCAAACGGTTCAGGCGTACCATTGGCTCCCGGTCGCAGCGGTTGGTCGATTTCGAGGAAGGCCCTCGCGACCATGTTTCAGACGTTTACGAGGGAACAACCTTCTATCTGCTTCGCCACGAAACCACCGGGCAGCATTTCTTTGCAAAGCACACTGAAGACAATCCCTTCAAACTGCTTCGAGAACTAAAGATTGTAACGCAATTGAACCATCCCAGGATCGTAAAACCCGTGGCCTTCAGTAGCACCTATGGATTGATATTCCCGTATCTGCCTTATGTGCCGCTGCGTGCTCTTTCGTTGGATGCGCTTCCCAACGCGGAGCGCCTCATTGGAGAAATTTTGGAGTTCTTTGAATATGCTAGAGAGACAGAAGTAAAAATGGAATTGTTAGGCCATTGTGAAAGCAGCGGTGCGAAGAAAACGTGGTTGATTGATGTTGTCGATCTTAATGTATCCAATGTCTTGATTGGCCTGGAAGAAGGAGAAGTGCTAGATTGGAGCATGGTGGATTTTGAGTACGTCGGAAACCAAAACCGGGCACGTAACGAAAGGAACCTCGCAGCGATCATGGAGATGTTTGGATATGATAAAAGAAATTTGATCGTTAAAAACCCGATGCGGTCCGTGCTCAAACGAACGCCCTATTGGTCGC
>JBOHOS010000195.1:0-3066 GCA_050731295.1 Nitrospiraceae bacterium
TCGAGGTACGGCGACTCGCAGTAGAACACATCCGCTCCGCGCGCGAGTTCGACAATCTTCGCTTCATTCTCGTCATCATAGCGGACATCAACGACGTAGGCGAGCTTTTGGCCACGTGTGATCGTCACGAAGCGGTCTTTGACGTCGCCCAACTGAAACTCTCGTTCTTCCTTGCGATGCTCGAAATACAAGACGGCGGTGAACCGGAAGTCATCACCGCGACCTTCCCAGAGATAACGCTTAACGTCCTTGAGCCATGATCCGACCGGCAGACCTGCCGCGTGCAGGCGCTCCTTGTTGACGTTGATATGAAAGCGTTCTTGAAGGGCATAGCCGAAACAGGCAATGCGGTGATTCAGCGCAACGGCCCGGATCGTAAACATCGGGTCGTCCACAACCTCAAACAGGTGGCCGGACGAGGGGGCGGCGCGGACGTGAGGGGACAACTGACGGAGCCGAAAGCCCTCCGTGGCCAGAAACATCCCCGACCGAATTTCCTGGGGATGGTATTCCCGCACTTCGATTGACAGTGGATAGCCGTCGACAAGATTCCACGTGTATCCTTGCAGCTTTCCCGACACATTCGCGATGATCCCCGGCGGACCGAAGAGCCGCAACGTTTTCCCGCGTCCCAAGGCAATGCGGAGCACACGATCGAACCCGATAAAGTGATCCATGTGCGTATGAGAAATAAAGAGATCGGTGGCGCGGAGGAGATGGGTCGGGGTGAGGGCTTCGTTGTTACCGAGGTCGAACAACAGCGCGCGGCGTGCCCACTTGATGTCGATATACAGGCCGGGATCGCCGAATGAATCGTTGACGAGAAAGCTGGAGAAAGACGGGATCATGACAAAACAGTTTTCAGGATCGCATATATCACCACGACTTCGACCGTATGCGCGGTGATGGTAGCGTGCAGATTTCCAAGGCGTACCCAAATCATACCCCAGACGATCCCGTCCCATACAGCGATCCAGTGCAGATGCCGGAACGTGGTCACCATAAACGGATCGAACGAAAAGACGGTGGCTCCAACAATCACCGCCATCGTGTTGCACACTATCCTGTGTGAGGACGCGGAGAACTGATGCACGAGGACCAGTAAACGCCCCAGCAGAAACCCACGGAAGTTCAACTCCACCGCCGCTGCGATGAACAAAATGAACCACGGCACCATCAACGCGATCGGGATGCCGGCATGCGGGGTCTCTCGCAAAAACGTGATGTCGTATCCCAACCAAGGGACCAGCCATATCATGACGGAGGCGTTGATCCCTCCCAGGGCCAGCCCGGTCGGCAGTCCCCACCTCAGACCTTCCCACACCTGTCGAATTCGTAACCCAAGACGGTCGATGACCGCCGTGTTACCGGCCGCCCAAACTGCCAAGGCGAGATACCCCACAATCTGGGGGAGGAATTGGATGGCGACCATGTCGCGGAGGGAAGGAGGGAGGAGGTAATAGGCGCCGGTGGCGGCAACGGGTAGCAGGGCTAAGCCCGATACCCGTTCTGTTGCGCGTCCACCTGACACGGGCTGTTACATCGCAATGCGATAGCGTTCCAGGGTAGTGGCCTTCGCCCGCGAGAGATTCGAGAGCGACTTGTTGTAATCGACGATGGCGCGCAGTTCGTTGCCGCGGGCGATGGCGAGATCCCGCTGAAAGCCGAGGACGAAGATCGTCGTGCTGAGTCCGACCTTGAATCGTTCTTGCTCCGCTTGAAGTTGTTTTTCGGCCAGGATGCGCGCGGACCGGGTCGTTTCAATCCTCCGAAAGTCGGTCTGCACGCGGCGGACCGCTTCTTTGACCGACACGATCACCTGTTGCCGGACATTCTGCAATGAAGCTTTCGCGTTACGCGCTTCCAGTTGTCGCTTGTTGAATTGGCTCCACGCCGAGCGATTCCCGAGCGGGTAGCTCAGCACCAGTCCCCCGCCGTAGTTGTAAAAATTGCCGTTGAAATTGCGATCCAACATATCGCGCGTGTCTCCGCCCAGACCGGCCAGCCCTACCGTTCCCTGTGCACCCAAGCTGGGAAGCAGTTGGTTTTTGGCAAACTTGGTGTTCAGATCGCTGGTCTCAATGTTCTTATTGGCCTGTAACACTTCCGGCCGTCGCTCGATGGCGATGTCGATGGCTTCCTCCAGGCTGATGGCTTCCAGCGCTTGCACCGGTTGATCGAGGGGCATCAACCGCACATCCAGCCGGAGATCTTCTTCGGCGGGATTCAGCAGACGCCGAAGCTGATCTTCCTGATCCTGGATGGCTTTTTCGGCGACGAGGATCTGCTCGACCCGCGAGGCCACTCCCGCTTCCGCCTGCAGCACCTCGACGACCGCCATGACGCCTGCCCTTGCCTTGGCTCGATTGCTGGCCAATAATTCCTCTGCGGCCTTCAGCGCTGACTGACCGACCTTGAGATTCTCATTGGCGAAGACCAGCTCCCAAAACGTCTGCTCGACTGTCGCGATTACGGTCAGGACTCGATCGACAAAGACCTGCTCTTCGACATTGGCATTGTTCTGCGCGATCCGAATGAACGTGCGGTTGATCTCCGTGCCGGCATTGCGCAACAGGGGCTGTGTCAGCGTGAACGCCAATCCGCCGGTATAGGCCGGATTGAAGAGAAATGCATTCGGACCTCCGACGAACGTCCGTTGCGGACTGTAATTGATATCGTAATTGGCGCCGGTCGGAAGATTCTGGGTCAAATCAGCGGTGACCGAGGTCACGTTCTGGTCAAATGTGGTCGGTTCCCCCGTCGGCGTGATCCCGACCTGCGATCCCCCGAATCCAAGGATCGGTCGATTCAGCGGAGACACCAACCGATTGTATTGGGCATTGAGGCTCACCGTCGGGTCGAACTTGGCCTGCTCGAAAATAATGTCTGTGAGACGGCTTTCCTTGGTCTGACGACTGATCGTAATGTCGAGGTTCCGCTCAAGCGCGCGCAGAACCGCATCGGACATGGCGATGGATTCTTGTTTCATCGTCTTGGGCGGCTCGGACTGGGCGGCGCACCACCCGTCCATACTCACCATTACGATCATGACCGTTGCGCTGATCC
>JBOHOS010000196.1:0-2426 GCA_050731295.1 Nitrospiraceae bacterium
AAAGCCGTCGTGAGCCCGTCCAGGCAAATTATTCCTGAGCGGCTTCGACCACAATATCCAAAGCGCCATCCACGGCGAGCACATGGACGTCGGCCCCGTGCAGATTTCGCTGAAATTGAAGATCCACAGTAGCGCGGCCGACCCGAAGCCGACGGAGCTGAAGCCGATCGAGAAAGTCCGGCAAGATCGGCCGGACGATCCTGAGCCGGCGCTCGAATGCCTCCGGCGCCAATCCAAGCAGCGTCTCGATCAGAAACGGCATGGCGCCGGCGGCCCACGCTTGCGGGTGACAGGCCACGGGGTAACTCACGGGGATCTCATATTCTTCGCGGCTGAACCCACAGAAGACTTCCGGCAATTGGTGATCTCTAAAATGAAAGGCCGCGTGAAACAGTCCATCGAAGATGCGCAAGGCTTCGCGATCGTGGCGGTATCGCCGGAATCCCGCGGCGATGATGGAATTGTCGTGTGGCCATACCGTGCCGAGGTGATACCCGATCGGATTGTACGCGCGCTCCTTCTCGGACAGCGTGCGAACGCCCCACCCGCTGAACATGTCCTCCGCCATCAACCGCCGGATCGTCCGTTCCGCCTTATCCGTATCGATGATCCCCGTCCACAGCGCCTGCCCAGGGTTGGAAGACATCACGGCGGCCGGCTTGCCATCGGCCTGAAGCGCGAGGGCAAACATTCCTTCTTCATCGAGCCAAAAATCCCGATTGAAGCGGGTCCGAAGCAGATCCGCCTCTTGCCGAAGCCGGCTCGCCCGTTTCGTGTCCCCGGCTCGTTCAAATAGCTCGGCCACGCCCAGCTTAGCCAGATACACGTAGCCCTGAACTTCGACCAGCGCGATCGGGGGATTCGCCAGACTCCCATCGGCGTTGACGATGGCATCGCCGGAATCCTTCCAGCCTTTATTGACCAGCATCTTCTGGGAACGGCTGACATAGGCGAGATAGCGCTCGCCGTGATGATCCCCATAATGGTCCATCCATTCAAGCGCCCGCTCGACGTGGCGGCGGAGGTCATGAAAGAGGGCGAGATCTCCGGTCCACGCCGCATGGCGCGCCATGAGAATGAGAAAAAGCGGCGTGGCATCGACCGTTCCGTAAAACGGCGTATGGGGAATGACATCCAAGTTCGCCATCTCGCCGACCCGGAGTTCGTGCAGAATCTTGCCGGGCTGCTCGTCCCGCCATTCATCTTCCCGCTCTCCCTGGTAGGTCGCAAGAAGCCTGAGGGTCTGCTCGGCGATGCCCGGATGGTACGCGAGCGTTTGCAACGCGGTGATCAAACTGTCGCGCCCGAACAGGGTGACGAACCACGGCACGCCCGCGGCGAAGAAGGTTTGCCGGCGGAGGTGCGTTCGCAATACCCGCAGGCCCCGGAACGAACGCTTCATGATTTGATCCAATGACGAACCATTGCTGGACACCTCCGTCACTTGGCCGGCCCACTCGCGCATTTCCCGCTCCAATTCGGACTCAAGCCGGCCGACATTCGGTCGATCTCCAGACTCTCTCACCGCACGGCGCTCTTTCCCTTCCGCAAGAATGAGCGAGACATCCAGCCGGCGGCTTTCGCGAGGTCCGAGCGAGATCTGAAATTCCGCCGTGGTCCCGTGTGTACGCTGCGGCGACGGAAATGCCTGGATCGTCACGGCGCGGGAGATGCCGTCTTTCCCGTCATAGCGAAAGACCAAGGCCCCATCGTTCCACACCGGAGCATGCAGGTCGCCGTACCGTTTCGGCATCAATCCCCTGATCGTGAACACGTCCTCAAACGCGGCTTGAAAGGTCAAGGAAATCTGCAATTCCACCGGCTTGAGCGTGAAGCTCCGGAAGGTCAACCGGTCCCGGAGCGCCGGCGTGTCGCTGTCGATAAGGCGGCGCCACGTCACCCCGATTTCCTCCTTCTCAAGCGTCGTGCCATCCGGCATCCTGATCTTCGGATTGGTGAAGGTAAAGACCCCGATCGAGCCGGCGGCGGCGGTGGCGCTCAGGTCGGCCGCCATAACGCCGTCGATCCGCAGCTCATACCCGTTCAGATATCGGCAATCGTGATAGTACAGACCGAACCCGTGCCCGTCTTGCAACGGCACGTTCCCGTCCGGCTTCGCTAGGAAAAAGACATTCTCATGCTTCATGACGATCGCGTCGGCGAGGCTTTCCACCGTGGTCGGCCTCCCCTTGGTCAGCATCTCTTCCCGCTGAGAATCTTTTTTCGCTTTGTCGGAAGCCAGAAGGAAATGAGGCGGGCGGATCAGGGGCCAGGCAAGGGCCAACGAGAAATTCAAAAACGTTCGCCGCGAGATCTTCATCGTGACGATCTGCTCATAGGATGATTGTTGATCTGATGGGTGAACGGATCTTCGACGAGCGGCCTCACCATGCGCCGGACTAAGGGAACCGGCTTAGGGATTGGGC
>JBOHOS010000197.1:0-9277 GCA_050731295.1 Nitrospiraceae bacterium
CATCGTCGACGCGGCTCCAATCCAACCCGTTGCCTTGCCCTTGCTTGATCACGTTCTCACCTGCCACACGACTTACAAGGAATCTGTACGCGACAGCGGAGAGACATTATACCTGATCGCCGAGACAACCATGATCCGCCGCGCAGGGTTCTCAGTTCTCGCCGCCTCGCCCTCCCCAGCCGATACCTACAGAGCCTAGGCGCTTACCCTACACCAAAATATCTCCCAGCCTGATCCGTATTCACGCCAAGCGCGACTGTCGTAGGCCTATTTATTGGGGCATACCTACGGGTATGGAGAATCATCAAGGACATCACGCTGAGGAGGCCGCCATGCAACAGCGACAACCCCTTTTTCTCTGGAGCCGCGCAATGAGCCGGAGCATTATCGTGACGATGACGCTGACCACCCTGCTCATCGGATCGTTTCCCGTGAACAGCCGCGCCATGCTGGCTCCCGCCGAGCCGGCCGCGCCTGCCGCGGAGGCCGGCGCCACGCGATCGCATGACCTTGAGACGGTTCAAAAAGTCTTGGAAGCGAAAATGGTCCAGCAACGGCTCGAGGATCTTGGACTATCTCCGGAAGCGGCCAGCGACCGTCTGCACCGGCTCTCCGACGCGCAACTCCATCAACTGGCGATGCAGATCGAGTCGTTGATTCCCGGCGGAATCGATCATGTGCTCGGCACGATCCTCACCGTGCTGTTGATCATTCTCGTAGCCATCATCATCATTATCCTCGTGTGATGCAATCGACGGACATGCGCGCTTCGCACTGGACATTCGCGTGGGTCTCGGTGATGGTGTGGGGATGGATTCTGTCGGGTTGCGCCGGAGTGCCGGCTATACACTCGGCCGAATCTCCCCGCGCCAAGGCACATCAACTCGACGCGGTCCCTTTCTATCCGGATGAGACCGATCAGTGCGGGCCGGCCACCTTAGCCAGCGTCCTGACATTTTGGGGCCATGGCACAACACCTCAAGATCTCAAAGATGAAGTCTATGTCAAAGGGCTGCGAGGATCGCTTCCCATCGATCTGCTGCATGCCGCGCAGAAGAGAGGGCTCGAGGCCGAATTCCGCCATGGCGACTTGGATGACTTCAAACGCGAGATAGACGCGGGACATCCCGTGGTGGCGCTGCTGAATCTCGGATATCCATTCTTTCCGATCGGCCACTATGTTGTGGTGACCGGCTATGATGATCGGCGGCAAGGTCTCTTTGTTCATTCCGGTCTCCAAGAAAACAGATTTTATCCGTACGATCGTTTCCTGCGGCAGTGGGAGAAGGCCGGGCGCGGGGTCCTGCTGGTCTTTCCGTCAACCGCGGAACGGAGAATCGTGACATGATGAGACGATTTCGATACGGCTCATCCCTCGTGCTGGTTCCGATCTTGCTGGCGGGACTCCAGGCATGCGCGCTTGTTCCACGGCCCGTCGTGTCCCACGATCCGCTCACCGCCGATGAGCATGTCTTGCTGGGACAATCCTACGAAGCGCAGGGGCTTCGAGAGCGTGCCACATACGAATATGAGGCCGCCCTCCGGCAAGACAACTCATCGATCGCCGCCCTCATCGCGCGAGGGAATGTGTCGTTCGAATCAAGCAAGCTTCAAGAAGCGGAAGAATATTTCAGCCAAGCGTTGGCCCTTGCTCCCCAGCACGCGGGGGCGAAGAACAATCTTGCCATGGTCTACCTCTCCCGCGGAGAGCGTCTCGACGACGCGGAGCGACTCGCGAGGCAGGCTCTCGATCGGGGGGGAACCCTGCGCCCGTACGTGCTCGACACCCTGGCCACCCTCTATGTCCGACAAGGACGATATGAGGAGGCGCAGGCGGCTCTTGCCGAAGCCGAGGCAGCGGCGTCATCTGATCAGATCCTGAACGAACGCCTGTCTCAGTTGCGACGAGAGCTGCCCCCCGCCTCCTCGCCAACGCCTTAAACAAATCACCCTTTTTCAACGCTCAAGCAACCCCCGCTCTTTCTCAGAACAGTCTTTTCATTCTAGAACTTGATCGTCGGTTGTCTCGCACGATCTGTGACCAGCGACGGCATCAGCAATGCCTTCAGACAAGATCATTCAATTTACCTGCTCCCTTCGGATTCCTGATGTGCGGCCCTTTCTTACGCATCTTTAGGACGCCCTGACTGACCCGTACTGCGCGCGTTCAGCGAGCACCTTCCGAGTGTGCGCGCTGCGCGAGCAGACCTTGCTCTTTCTGACCAGCCCCATCCTTCACCATCCAGGAGGGAGGGTCGGATGGTCCTCTATTGCGCGCATCGATTTCACCCGCCCGCCCCAGGCGCGCTATTTCCCCCGCCCAGCCCCGAGTTGGCCAAGGCCAGCTCTTTACCAGTGGAACGCGCTCCTTCCCGACCGAGCACCTTCTTAGCGTGCGCGGTCTGTGAGCACAGGAGGACTATCCGGCCCTCCCTCCCCCTAACCGTTGTCTTTGTCAAAATTCCTGTGATAGGGTTCGCCCGAAGGAATCAGTAGATGACGCAGGATCTTTTCAGCCGTACACCGCCGCTCGTCGCCGTGATCGGACGGCCGAATGTGGGCAAATCCACGCTGTTCAACCGCATTCTCGGCTCCCGGAACGCGATCGTCGATGATGTGCCGGGGGTGACGCGCGATCGGAACTATGCGGACGGCGCCTATCGGGGCCGCCCCTTCCGATTGGTCGATACGGGCGGGCTGGACCCGTCCGCCGAGGATTCGATGCTGTCGTTGATCCGCCAACAAACACAGATGGCCATCGCCGAAGCCGACCTGCTCATCGTCGTCATGGACGGCCGCGCCGGGCTGATGCCGCCGGACCGGGAGATCATTGAACTGCTGCGAGGGATCAACAAGCCGGTCTTTTACGCGATCAACAAGATCGACACGCCCAAGTCCGAAGCTCTGGTAGCGGATTTTTATGAGGTGGGCGATGCCTCGTTCTATCCGATTTCGGCCGAGCATGGGCTCGGGGTGGACGACCTGCTGGAGGGATTCTTCGACCTCTTGCCGGATGTCGCCGGTGAGGACGGTCCGGGAGAGGTTCCTCGCGTGGCGGTGGTGGGACGGCCGAACGTCGGGAAATCCACGCTGATCAATACGCTGCTCGGCCAGGAACGGGTCGTGGTCAGCGACATCCCCGGCACGACACGCGATCCGATCGACACGGCCGTCGATTACGAGGGGCGACAGTACGTGTTCACCGATACCGCCGGCATCAGGCGGCGGGGCCGGATCGAACAAGGGGTCGAAGGCTTTAGCGTCTCGCGGGCGCTCACCGCGATGGGCCGCTCCGATATCGCGGTCCTGATTCTGGACGCCGTGGAGGGCATCACCGAACAGGACACCAAAATAGCCGGCCTGATCCTTAAACAGGGGCGTGGCTGCGTGATCCTCGTGAATAAGTGGGACCTCAGAGCCGGCGACGCGACCGCTCATAAGCAATATGCCCTCGACCTGCGCCGCCGCTTGCGGTTCTTGCCGTGGGCGCCGATTCTCTTCGGGTCGGCGATGAAACCGGACTCCGTGACGGAGCTGTTCCCGCAGATCGACCGCGTCATGACCGCCTTCATTCACCGCGTGCCGACCGGGCTTCTGAACAAATTCATTCAGGACATCATCGCCAAAAATCCACTCCCCATTCGCAAAGGCAAGCCGACGAAAGCCGTCAAGTCGGTCTTCATGACCCAGGTGGCGTCGAAACCGCCCACGTTCGCTTTTTTTGTGGGTCGCCCGCAGGATGTCGAGAAATCTTACTTGCGCTACCTTGAGAAACAGATCCGAGAGCAGTACGGATTCTCCGGATGCCCGATCCGGATTCTGGTCAGGCAGAAATAATTCAACGAGGACAGCTGTATGCGGATGGATGAACGAAAGAATTCATCGCTCCGCGTTCAGCAGTCTGCGTCAGAGGGAGGTGGTGCATGATCGTCGGAAGGAGAACAGGAGTCGTCCTGCTGATTGGCGGGGTGCTGCTGGGAATCGTGACCGTGACTGAAAAACTTGTGGCGCAAGACGCGCACCCGACATCCTTGGGAACGACCGATCTGATCATGGTGGATGATCTCGCCGTGCCTGATATCGGCCCCATGCCGGCTTACGTGCCCATGCCCCCCACCAACCTCAATTACGTACAAAAGGTCGAGTTGGGGAAACAATTGTATTTCGATGGCCGGCTCTCGAAGAATAACACCATCTCCTGCGCCTTCTGTCACAACCCCGGAACGGGCTTTGCGGATGCCCGTCAATTTTCTATCGGGGCGTTCGGGACGGCCGGCGGCCGGCAAGCGCCAACGGTGTACAACACGGCGTTCCTCCCGTTGCAGTTCTGGGACGGGCGCGCCGGCTCTTTGGAGGAACAGGCGATCGGCCCGATCCACAACCCGATCGAAATGGCGGAAGCCCATGAAACGGTCGTGCCGAAGATTGCAAGGATCAAAGGCTATCAGAAACAGTTTCGAGCGGTGTTCGGCAAGGATGTCAGCCTGCAAAGTATCGCCGAAGCTGTCGCGGCGTTCGAACGCACCATCATCTCGGCCAACTCCGCCTTCGACAAGTACGTGATGGGGGAGCAGAACGCGATGGAGGAATCGGCCGTTCGCGGTCTCGCCCTGTTCAAGGGAAAGGCGCGCTGCATCCTGTGCCACAACGGGCCGAACTTCACCGACAATCAATTCCACAATCTCGGCGTGCCCCAGGAGGGGTTGCTGAAAGAAGATCTCGGTCGCTATGAAGTGACTCGCCTGGAGCGCGACAAGGGGGCGTTCAAGACGCCGACGCTGCGCAGCGTGACCGAGACCGCCCCGTACATGCATGACGGGGTCTTCAAGTCGCTCGAAGAGGTAATCGACTTCCTGGACCAGGGAGGAGGCCCCAACCCGCATTTGAGCCGATTGATGAAGCCGCTCGGGCTGTCCGCAGAAGAAAAAGGCGATCTCCTGGCGTTTCTCAAAGCCTTGACCGGCGCGCCGCTGAAGATCGTCATGCCCAAACTTCCCAAATAACGACTTCGTGACTAGGCCGGAAGCAAAGATGCTTCCGGCCTGCCCTTCCATTCTTTTTTCAGCTTAGCGAGTTCCCTTGGGAGGCGATTTTTTTCCGGGGATTTCACCGGCGCGCTGGGCCGCCTCCTCATTTTTGAAATTTACATCCGCAATCTTGCCGGTTTCGTCTACGAGAAAGACCGCGTCGATTCCCACGGGGATTGAGGCCATTTTGCTGCGAGCCTGGGACCGAACCTCGTAGGACTTTTCCTGTCCGTCTTTCATCCGGATCACGGCCTTCTCGTGCCCGACCGCCATGGGTTTGGCAATCCGGCCTTTGACAACCTGGTGGTCCGCCGACGTCTTCGGATGACCCGAGTCATTGATCAGGTGAAAGTCCACAATGAGATTCTGATCATTCACCGTGATCTCGACCTGGTCTCCTTCCTTGACCTGGGGCAGCCCTTTTTCCTTGGCCTGGTTTAAGGGAATGAAGCGGGGCTGCATTTCGCCGGTATTCACTTTAATCTGGTCGGCCTTGATCTCTTCGACGGTGCCCATGACGCGGCGTTCCCCCTGTAACGTCTTCGTATCCTGATCGACAGGAGCCGAAGCCGCCTGCGCCGACACGGCCGCTGCGCTCAGCATCACCGTCGCCGTCAATGCCAGCAATCGTTTCATGACCATGTTGTGTCTCCTTTCCGTTACGTTCGACCAGCCCCCCAGGAATCAGGCGACTCGCCGAGCGGCTTTCGTGGAAGCCTTGCCTTTCCGTCCGCGTGGCGACGTTCGTTTGTCCGGCCTCGCGCTTCGCCGTCCCTCCAGGCTTTGCCGCAAGCGCGCCATCAGATCCACGACCTCCGCCTGTGCGGGCCCGGAGTCCCGGGCTTGAAGTTTGGGGCTCGTTCCCTTGGCCTTGGCTTTGATAATCCGCATGAGATTGGCGTGATACTCGTCGGTGTATTGTTCGGGCGCCCATGAGGACGTGAGATTTTCGACGAGTGCCTTGGCCATGGCGAGTTCCCGGGGGCGGACGGGCTGGGAATCGGATCGCCTCGCGTTCGAGACATCGACCAACTCGTCCGCAAAACGCATGACCGACAGCAGCAGGGTCTTCTCATGGGCGATCACGGCGGCCAGGTGCTGTCTTTCCCACACGATGATCTTCGCGACGCCGATCTTGCCGGACTCGTGAACGGCCTCTCGCAGCAAGGCATAGGCTCGCTCACCGCCCTTCTCCGGCGCCAAGTAGTACGGCTTCTCGAAAAAACGCTCGTCAATCTCGCCGGCATTCACGAAGTGAAGAATGTCGATTGTCTGCGATTTCTCCAGGGCGGCCGCCTCAAAATCCGCCTTGGTCAGCACGACAAATTTGCCTTTGTGATATTCGTATCCCTTGACCACGTCGTTCCACCGAACCGGCCGATTCTCGCGCCGGCATACTCGCTCAAACCGGATCGGAGAGTGATCTTTGGCGTGCAACAGACGGAAATGCGGGCCCCGATCCCGGACGGCCGAATGCAAGCTCACAGGAATATTCACGAGCCCGAAGGAGATGGCTCCCTTCCACATGGCGCGCGCCATAAATGTGTCCTCCGTCGCTTCCCTTCCAATACGCAGGCGTTTTCCTGCATGACCGGTTCTTGGAAGAAATTCAGCAAAGACCATGCCCTTGAATCATCGCATACGTCTTCATTCTTAGGCGCGCCTCATATGTCATTGATGAAGTCATGAACCGAACGGCCGGTAGGGGATACGATGGAGATCCCGCGCATCGTTTTTTCGCGTTGGGCGGGACGGACTGTTCCCGCCCCAAGACAATCTGTTCTGACGGATCGAATAATAGCCCTACGGTCGAGGCTTAACGCCATCCGGCAGGCGCGAAACGGGAGACGCATCACCTGAGTAATTTCCGAGCGATCGATCATCGCTCTTCTTATTTTCGGTGTGGGACGGACACCGACAGGCTGAAGAGATTTTACGCGTACAGAAAGGGTCTGGGTTTTGCTTATTTACTTTGTCGGCCAAAAGGAGAACAGTTTGTCTTTGATGAATGCTCGCATACTGATTGTCGACGACGATCCCGCGCTGTTGGAAGCGCTGCCTGATGCGGTGCGGGCGCGAATGGAAGGAGTCGTGGTCGAGGTCTCCGATTCGGCGCGCGCGGCCCTCGAGAAGGTCACCATCACCGATTACGACGCCATCGTCAGCGACATCAAAATGCCGGAAATGGACGGTCTCAGCCTGCTGACGAAGGCGCGGGATCTGCGTCCCGACACGCCCATCCTCCTCATCACCGGCCATGGCGAGCACGACCTGGCCGTTCGAGCTTTGCGGGGAGGGGCGTATGACTTTATCCAAAAGCCGATCGATCGCGATCACTTCATCGCCTCGTTGACCCGCGCGATTCAGGCTCGGCAATTACATCGACAGGTCGAGGAACAAAAGACCGCCTTGGCCAAACATGCAACCGAACTCGAGCAGATGGTCGACGCGCGGACGCGCGAATTGGTTGCGGCGAACAGCGCCAAAGATCGGTTCCTTCAGGCCAGAGATCAAGCGCTGTCCGAGGCCAACGCCGCACAATGCCGGCTGGCCATCCTGGCGGACGCCAGCCGGGTCTTGGTCGCCTCACTCGATTACAGCGCCACGCTCGAGCAGGTGGCGCGATTCGTGGTTCCCACGCTCGCCGATTACTGCGCCGTAAACCTGCTGGCTCCCAACGGGACGTTCCGCAAGATGGCCATTGCCCACGTCGATCCCTCAAAAGAGGAACAGTTGCAAGAGCTCTACGTCTGTCTCGCTCCAGACCTGCTGCCGAAACTGCACCCCCTCATGACGGTGCTGCGGACCGGCCGGTCGGTCCTCTATAAAGATCTGGCGGACGCGGAGGCGCAGGACGCGCAGTATCTGAACAGTCATCGGGACCTGGGCGCCCGATCCGAACTCATCGTGCCGCTTATCGCACGGGGACGGACCATCGGGGTCATGACATTCGGGACGGCAGAATCGGGCCGCCGCTACCGCGAGGCGGATCTCGAGCTCGCCGAAGAGCTGGCGCGCCGCGCGGCGCTTGCCGTAGACAATGCCCGCCTCTACAGCGAGGCGCAAGAAGCCAACCGTATCAAAGACGAGTTTCTGGCGACGGTCTCCCACGAGCTTCGCACGCCGCTGACGGCCATTCTGGGATGGGCCCAGATGCTGCACGGCGGCAAGCTGGATGAGACCGCCAAGCAACGCGCGATCCACAGCATCGAGCGAAACGCCAAGTCTCAAGCGCATCTCATCGAGGACCTCCTCGATATTTCCCGTATCATCACCGGCAAACTTCGCCTGGACGTTCGATCAGTGGATCTGGGTCCGATCATTGAGGCGGCCATCGACGCCGTTCGGCCGGCCGCCGACGCCAAGGGCATTCAACTGCAGAAAATCCTCGATAGCCTGGCGGGGCTGGTCTCCGGCGATCCGGATCGCTTGCAGCAGGTGCTCTGGAATCTGCTGTCGAACTCCATCAAGTTCACCCCGCGCGGCGGCCGGGTTCAGATTCGGCTGGAACGCCTCGACTCTCATGCCCGCATTACCGTCAGCGATACCGGCCAGGGAATCAATGCCGAGTTTCTGCCCTGCATGTTCGATCTCTTCCGCCAGGCGGACAGCACCATCACCAGAATGCACGGAGGGCTGGGACTCGGCCTCGCGATCGTCCGCCATGTCGTCGAAATGCACGGGGGAACCGTGCGGGCCGACAGTCCGGGCGAAGGGCAAGGCGCGACCTTCACCGTGACGTTCCCGCTTATCGGCATTCGCCCGTTGGACGACTCAAGCGACAGGGTGTCGCATCGAAACACGGCCCTCGGGAACGGCTTTTCGTTTGACTGCGCCCCCGCTCTCAAGGGACTTCACGTCCTGGTTGTCGACGACGAGCCGGAAACGCGCGACCTGCTGGTCGCGGTCCTGTCGAGGTGCGGCGCCGAAGTCAAAGCGTCGGCCTCAGTGAAGGACGCGCTTGAGGTCTTGCAGCATTGGCGAGTGGATGTTCTGGTATCCGACATCGGGATGCCGGGAGAGGACGGATACGATCTGATTCGGAAAGTGCGGGCCATGGCGCCGGATTGTGGCGGCCGGATTCCGGCCGTTGCCTTGACTGCCTACGCCCGTGTCGAAGATCGGCTCCGGGCACTGTCGGCCGGCTTTCAAATGCACGTGCCGAAGCCGGTGGAGCCTATTGAGCTCGCGACAGTAGTCGCCAGTTTTGCGTGGAGAAGTGAGGGAGAGGGGCGGCCGCGTTGATTCCC
>JBOHOS010000198.1:0-6331 GCA_050731295.1 Nitrospiraceae bacterium
GGTAAGCACACGAAGTCTGGGCTAAGTAGTCGCGACGGTCCGCGCAGGCTCTCGATCAGCTAGGGTTGGTAGGTTTTGCTTTTTCATGTTCGCTTCCAATACTGTTTCGCGAGGGCGAAATAAAAAGATATGGGAACCATTTCGCGGCACTTGGCCGGACGCACGGGATGATTGGAATACTCAAAACCGTCCGGAAGCGTCAGTCGTAGGTGTGCTCATCTCGCTTGAGCAGTTTCAGAAGAATCACTTTCTTTCGCCGGTCATCGATGTCGTAGAGGATGCGGTATGGACCGACGCGCAGGCGATATTCGGCCGTGAACTGTGAGGCGGCCACATGGCCGGTGAGCTTTTTCGTGCGCTTACCTTGGGGACGAGGATTCGAGGCTAAGGATCTGACGGCTTGAACGATCGGGGATTGGTACTCGGAGGGAATTTTATTGAGAACCTTCTGAAACACGCGTTCAACCCGTTCGCTCGGGAAGACGACTTCGTAGGACAACTACAGACCCATTTTTCTCAATAAGCGTTCCACCGGCACCTCTTTCCCATGTGCGTATTCCGTTCTCGCTCGCTCGATTTCACTGAGTAATCTTTTGTCCTTCAGCTCGTCGAGCGTTTCAATCAGGTCAAGCATCTCTTCATATGGCACGAGGAAGGAGACGGGTTTGCCATGAGAGAGCACCATTGACGGCGCCTTGGAACGAATCAGTCGAGACAGTTGGGCCTGGGCTTCTCGGACATTCACGGGCTTTGCCTTTCGAAGAAATGACGCGGCAGTCATCTTTTCCAGCTCCCTATGTGCATTGCAGTTGTACAGACGATACCCGATTCCTTGTTGTCTGGCAAGAGCAAGAGAGATGGCCTATCTGCGGAAGTGGACGGCGATTCCTTGAGGTAATCCAAACTGTCCGTCAGGTCACAAGCTTGACGCGCCCCGGGTCTGCGCGTAGGTCCCGCCATGGTTCTGTCTTGGATGTAACCTTGGCTGTAGTTGATTGGTTCCGGAAATGAACCTCGTGGTCATCGGCGGGGGACCGGCCGGTCTCATGGCAGCGGAGTCGGCGATCGGCGGCGGCGTGCGCGTCGATCTCTACGACGGCGTGGCGTCCGTCGGTCGCAAGTTTCTACTGGCCGGGAAGGGCGGGCTGAACCTCACGCACTCCGAATCATCTGAATCATTTCTGGCGCGCTATGGCACACGCCGCGGGCAGATCGCACCGCTGCTCGCCGCATTCGGGCCTGATGCGCTGCGCGAATGGGCGCGCGGACTCGGCGTCGAGACCTTCGTGGGCACGTCCGGACGCGTGTTCCCCTCCGACCTCAAAGCCGCGCCGCTGTTGCGCGCCTGGCTGCGACGGTTGCGACATGCCGGCGTGAACTTCCACATGCACCATCGCTGGTCTGGCTGGGACGAAAACGGCGCTCTGTGCTTTGCCACGCCGCAGGGGGTTCGCTCCGTCCATGCCGACGCGGTCGTCCTGGCGCTGGGCGGAGGCAGTTGGCCAAAGCTCGGCTCCGATGGCGCGTGGGTGCCGCTGCTCGCCGGGCGCGGTGTCCCTATCGCACCGCTCCGACCCGCGAACTGTGGCTTCGACGTCGGCTGGAGTGAGTACTTTCGCACCCGGTTCCCCGGACACCCGGTGAAGTCGGTGGCCGTCGCGGTGACGAACGCAGAGGGGGTCGAGTTACGCCAGCAGGGCGAGTGTGTTATCACAGAGACCGGCATTGAAGGCGGTGTTATCTATGCGGTGTCCGCGTGCGTCCGCGACGAGATTCTGGCCACGGGTGGGGCGATCATCCGCCTCGATCTGGCGCCCGACCGGGACTTGCCGCGCCTCATCAACGGCCTGTCGAAGCCGCGCGGGTCGCGCACGATGGCCACGCATCTCCAGCGACGGGCAGGCATCGAAGGGGTGAAGGCGGGACTCCTCCGTGAGATTGTTCCGAAACAGGACTTCGCGAACCCTCCTAGTCTGGGCGCAGCGATCAAAGCGCTTCCGCTGCGGCTCGTCGCGCCGCGCCCTCTGGAGGAAGCCATCAGCACGGCGGGTGGCGTTGCCTTCGAGGCGCTCGATGAGCGACTGATGATCCGCGCCCTCCCAGGCGTATTCTGTGCGGGGGAAATACTGGATTGGGAGGCGCCGACCGGCGGCTATCTCCTCACCGCCTGTTTCGCCAGCGGCCGAGTGGCGGGCGCCGGTGCCGTCGCGTGGCTCAAGGCCAAAACAAAGGGGTAACCTTCGTTCGCCTACTCACCCACGCGAACCGAGTCGCCCGGGCTGATACTTCCAGGGGTGACGACCATCGCCAGCACTCCGACCATGCCGTTGTTATGCTGGACAGCCGCGCGGAGAATGCCTAGATCTTGCGAAAGGTCCTTCTGGGGCAACGTCGTCATGACGCATCGAGCACAAAGCCCCGTGACCGCCAACCGAAGCTGCTCGCCGATCGCCAGCGTACGCCCCTTCCAGTCATTTTCAAGGAAGGCGGGCTCCGGTGTCTCCGTTTCGATCACGACATTGGGCCGGAATCGACGAACGTCAAAGCGCCCATCCGGATAACGCGACCGCAGGGCCTGGAGCGTTGCCGTCGTCAGCAGATGCACCGGCGCATCGTCGAAGAACGTCGTGGGAGGGATCTTCACCGTCGTCTCGGTGTCCTGCTCGGATAATCCATCCAGGTTGGGAGAATACTGCTCCAGCACGGGCTGTGCCGGAGGGACGGTGGTGAGTTTGACCTTTCGTCCCAACCGCGCAGATAGCACCGCGTCCACATCGCGCGCGGCCTCGGTAATGATCTGTCCATCCGGGAGCGTGATCTGCACGCCCGCCGGGGGTCCGGGAATGATGCGGGCCTGAAACGCGAACATCGTGGGCCACCGCCGCGGATTCTTCGCGCTGACCACTTTCCCGCTCTCCACGTCAATCAACGCAAACTGCCGATCACCCTGCACTCCCCGCTCGGTCAGAGTGGCCGCTCCCAGCTCTTCTCCCAGCATCGACTTCACCGGGTACCGCCACAGTTCGCGAACCGACCCAATCTGTGCACTATTCTCGTGTTTCAATTGTGTCTCCCTGCACTGGATACAGTGTGCACTAACTCTACCGACACCGTCCCATAATTAAGATTATTGACGCCCGCGATTGCTGTTGCGGGTCGAGGGGTAGTCCTTCTGATGCAATCAGCCGTTTCTGCGATGATACTCCGTGACCAAGTCAGATACCATCTTATGCAGCTCGTGACGCCGCCCTTTCCAATAGTTCGTGAATGAGCGTCTGTCGAGACTCAGCCTCAGGCGTGAGCCGGTGGACTCGCGATGTGTTGCGCCATTCCCCGCTTTCCTCCAGACTACCTCCGATGTGGTACCGATTGCTTGCCGACGCCGTCGTGATCGTGCATCTGAGCTTTGTATTGTTCGTGGTCTGTGGCGGGCTCTTGGTCTTGCGCTGGCCGCGCCTGATTTGGCTGCATCTGCCGGCAGCGGCGTGGGGCGCGGCGGTGGAATTCAGCGGTTGGATCTGCCCGCTTACCCCGCTCGAACAGTGGCTGCGGCTGGAGGGAGGAGCCCTCGCTTACCGTTCCGACTTCATCGAACACTATGTCCTGCCGATACTCTATCCGGCCGGGCTGACACATGACGTACAACTGGTGCTGGGCACGCTGGTAGTGGTGATCAATGTGGCCATCTATGGATGGCTGTGGTATGGCGCGCGCAGGACTGCAATGCCTCGCTGAATCTCGAGCCTCAAACCGGATTGGCGCGGATCCGGCACGAGCGGATGCCGGGCAAACGAACCAGCGGGCGATGCCTGGATGCTCACGGATATCGGGATGCCCCCGCAGACCTGGCACTGGGAAGCGGCGATCTTCGTTGTGGCAGGGAGTCGAAGTTGAAGCCTGGATCTCGCACACTCGCGTTCAATAAACCCTATGGGGTGCTCCCCTGCTTTACCGATGCCAAGAGGCGGCCCACCTTGGCCGATTTTGTCGCGATTCCGGAAGTCTATGCTGCCGGTCGATTGGATCTGGATAGCGAGGGACTCATGGTGCTCACGTCGGATGGCACATTGGCGCATCAGATTACCGACCCGCTGCATAAGCTCCCCAAGGTCTATCTGGCGCAGGTGGAGCGCATCCCGAGCGATGAGGCGTTGGCGCGGCTGCGAGAGGGCATCCTGCTCAATCGACACCGCACGAGGCCCGCTGAGGTTCGTCTGCTGCCGGCGATTCCGGAGCTTCCCGATCGTCCCGTCCCGATCCGGTTCCGCAAGTCAGTGCCGACCGCCTGGTTGGAGATCACGTTGCGGGAGGGCCTGAATCGACAGGTTCGGCGGATGACGGCGGCAGTGGGCCATCCAACGTTACGACTCGTTCGCATCGCGATCGGGCCGATTGCGCTGGGAGACTTGCAGCCCGGTCAAGGGCGGGAATTGACGAAGAGCGAGATTGCGCAGATCTATCGAGCCCGACGTTGAAAAGTCGCATGATGCTCACCAAGGCCATGCTGAGGTGACCCCTGAAATTGTCTTCAATGACCTGCGTTGATGCTTGAATAGAGAGAATGCTACACTTCGTGAGCATACAGGCTGGCAATGCAAAAGAACGATACGAGAAGCGCGTCAGACATGGCCTCGGTTGCCCTCGCACGATCCTGTCATTGAAGCGTACAAGCGCGATATTGATCGGACACTTCTGCGTGAGAACCTCAAACTCACGGTCGAGGAGCGATTTCTCAAGCTTCAGGCCTTGCAGCGGTTTGCGTCCGAGTTGCGTCGGGCCGGCCAGCGCGCTGGACAATGACCGATTTTGCCTCCCTGATCCGACTCCTTATTGAAAGCCGCGTTGAATTTATCCTCGTAGGTGAAGCTGCAGCCACCGCCCACGGTTCTGCCCGGCTGACCCAGGATCTTGATATCGTATATCATCGCACATCAGACAACATGGTCGCGCTCGCCGCATGTCTGGCGTTGCATGCTCCCTATCTTCGTGGCGCTCCACCCGGCCTTCCATTTCACCTCGACGTAGACACCCTTACCCGGGGGCTCAACTTCACCTTGAGCACGGACCTTGGGGATCTCGATCTCCTCGGAGAGATTACAGGCGGAGGGGGCTACAACGATCTTCTGCCGTACGCCGTCTTACTGAACCTCTTCGGCGTGACCTGCCACTGTCTTGGGTTAAGCGCCTGATTGAAGTCAAACGCGCCGCCGGGCGGCTTAGAGATTTGGAAGCCGTTGCGGAATTAGAAGCGCTGCTTGAAGAGAGGGAGAAAAGGGTCTAACTGCCAATTCCGCTATGTTGTGGAAGCCATTTACTAACGATCTTGCTGCAGCACACCCGTCTCTTCTTTCTTGTCGAGCGCGAAATGGAGGATGAGAAAAAAGACCCCGACGCTGATGGCGGCGTCGGCGACATTGAAGGCAGGCCAATGGTAGCCGTTGACGAAGAAATCCAGGAAGTCGATCACTTCTCCGAAACGGACGCGATCCAATAAATTCCCGATCGCCCCGCCGAGAATGCCGGCGATGCTGAGCTGGCCGATCCAGTCGTCCTGCCGCAGCCGAAAGAAAATCATCCCGAGCAATCCCAAGGCGAACAGCGAGGTGATCCCAAAGAAAATCAGACGGAATCCGTGGCTGCTGGACGCGAGCAGCCCGAAGGCTGCGCCCGGGTTTCGAATGTAGGTGAGACTAAAGAAGTCGGGAATGATGGGAATGGACTCATGCAGGCGCATGGTCTGCATGATGTTGGATTTACTGGCCTGATCCAGAATAACCGTGGTCACACTGATGGCGGCCAGGGTGGCGTAACGAGCGGCTCCTCCCATCAGCGGATGGCCTCAACACAGCGATCACACAGCGTGGGATGGGCTGCATCTGTCCCGACCGCATCACGGTAATTCCAGCATCGCTCGCACTTACGGGCATCTGCGCGAAGCACGTCCACCGTCAATTCGGCTCCTTTTCCCTGCATCAATCTCACCTTGGAAACAATGAACAGCGCGGGGAGGTCTGCCTCGTACGATTTCAACAACGACAGGGTTTTGTCATCGGCATGCAAGACGACCTGCGCTTCCAACGACGATCCGATAACCTTGTCGCGCCGCTTGGCCTCTAGAGCCGCCTGAACGGTTTCTCGGACCTTTAATAACTGGTCCCAGCGCTGGGCGAGCGCTGAATCGGCCCACCGTGACTCAGGGGCCGGAAAAGGCGCGAGATGAATACTTGTGATCCCTTTTCTGGCTATGTCAGGCAAGGTTCGCCAGACCTCTTCTGCCGTGAAGCTGAGAATCGGAGCCATGAGCTTGGTCAGCGCGGTCACGATCTCAAGC
>JBOHOS010000199.1:0-5330 GCA_050731295.1 Nitrospiraceae bacterium
GGCTATGCGCTTCTCATGTTTTCGATGTGGTGGCTCATGATGATTGCGATGATGCTACCGAGCGCAGCGCCTATGGTGCTATTGCACGCTGCGGTTACGCGAAAGGGACTTGCGCGTGTTGACGACACCGGATTAAACACCTCTTCACACCGACTTGTTTCGGCCACGACCGCGTTCATTGGCGGGTATCTGGTTATGTGGGGAGCCTTCAGCCTGGTTGCGGTAGTTGCGCAGTGGGCGCTCGAGCGCGGAGAGCTTCTCTCCGCCATGATGATGTCGACAGGCAGAATTCTGGGTTCGGGTCTGTTGCTAGCCGCCGGACTCTGGCAACTAACCCCGCTCAAGACCGTATGTCTGCGCCATTGCAGGTCCCCGATTAGCTTCCTGTCTACGCATTGGCGCCCCGGCCTCGGCGGCGCATTCAGGATGGGCATTGAGCATGGCGTATTCTGCTTGGGCTGTTGTTGGTTCTTAATGGCCCTCCTGTTCTATGGAGGCGTGATGAACCTGATTTGGATCGTTGGCCTCGCGCTGTTCGTTCTCGCAGAGAAAATGATGCCCGTAGGCGTCGCGTTCGGAAGAGTTACTGGCCTGCTGCTCATCGCTTGGGGAGTCTGGCTCGGCTTCACGGCTTTCTGAGCAGGGCGTCTTGTCCGCTTCGGGGCGAGGCTGTGTAAAAACGTTCAACCCAGCCCGCCACACGACGATTTCTCTCGTCTCAGATTTTCGGCACGGCGAAAAGGCCGTGTATAGGCCGCTACGGCAACTTTTGAACGAAAGAAAAATCGAGCGCCTGCGTTTTTACACAGCCTCGGGCAGTTCCGGCCAGCCAACGGCACACACCGACTGGCCGCTTAGAAGACACTCGCTAGGTGCGCACGTGTCGACATGAACGGCCGTTGTTGGCCGAAAGCAGATAGACGAGGAGTCACCTGAAGATGCCGCATAACAATGCGCTGCATCTGACGGCCACCCCGCTACGCGGCTTGTCCGCAGCTGAGCTTGGTCGTTAGCCAGCTCTTTCATCACCGCAATCCAGCGCTTGCCCCCCAACTCTCCCAACGTGCGTCGCTCCACCTGGGCCGGTCTTGCAATCACGCTCTGCACTTCCTCTTTAGCCCGCTGATTCAGGCTCTCGGGTCGAAAGAGAATTCCCGTTTCGATCGCACTCCCCCAGGACCACGCGCAGTCCCAGAGGCGAGGCACTCGCATAGATTCGCTCGAGCGTGTCGAGAAACCGGTCTTCACCCCGCCAAAAGGGGAAAGGTCCCAGCCGCTTGGGTAGCGACGCGGGTACAGGGGGGATGTGCGTGGCGCCAAGGAAGTCTTCATCTGCCAGATGCTCCCCCCAAAACGCAGCGATGTCCGGCAGCAGCGGCTCGGGAGCACCAGGCGCCTCCTCCGATTCCGCGCCGGTGGCCCGACGTGGTACCTTGCGACCTGTCGTACTCCTCCCGATCCCGCCCAGGAGATCGATCAATTCCTCTCGGTTCAACCCGCGCAGCTTAAAGATCAAAAAGGGATCACGATGAAACTCTTCACCGAGCAGGTAATAGACCGCGGCGATATGTTTGCAGGGGTTCGCCCAGTCCGGGCAGGAACAGTCGGTCTGGAGGTCTCGGAGCTGTGCCGGGAACAGTGAGAGCCCGGCCGCCTCGAACGCCTGCTCGATGCCTTGGGGCATCTCCCCGGCCAGCAGTTGTGCAGCGAACCGCGCCTGGCTCGATAGCGTCTTGGCCGCCTTTTTCCAATTGGTGGCTGTGAGGACTGTGACCGCGATCCGCACCGCATACGGCTGCGGTCGGGAGCCCTGCACCGTGGCGGTCACGCTGCCCTTCTCAATCGTCAGGGCGAGCACCTGCCCTTGGCGGGCATACCCTCGGCCTCGACGCAGCCGCGCGCCAAGATGAAAGCTTTCCAGCACCGCGATCCAGCGCTTGGCCCACCAGCTCTCCCCGAACGTGCCTCGCTTCGATTGCGCCTTGATGCCGCCCCTGGCAGGGAGGGGCACGGAGGGCGGATGGTATTGCCTAAAATCATCCCATCGACTCATGCTAATCTCCCACTGCTTCGGGATGCAGGGCGAAGAGTTCTTTGAGCGCCACGTTCGACAATTCGGTCAGCCAGCCTTCGCCGGCGCCGATGATCTGTGCAGCCACCTCCTGCTTGCGCGCGATCATCTCATCGATCTTCTCTTCCAACGTGCCGGCACACAGGAACTTGTGCACCTGCACGTTCTTGGTTTGACCGATCCGGAACGCCCGGTCCGTGGCCTGGTTTTCCACCGCCGGATTCCACCATCGATCATAATGGAACACGTGGTTGGCACGGGTCAGATTGAGCCCCGTGCCTCCCGCTTTCAGCGACAAGACAAACACCCGTGGACCGGTTCCTTCTCCTTGAAAGCGTTCGACCATTCGGTCTCGCTGCGCCTTCGGCACTCCTCCGTGTAGAAACAACACTTCACAGCCGAACGTTTCCTCAACATGCCGCCGGAGGATTTCCCCCATCTCGGCGAACTGGGAGAAGACAAGGCTGCGGTCCCCAATGGGCAGCACCTCCTCCAGCATCTCGGTCAGTCGAGCCAGCTTGCCGGAACGACCTGCAATCACCGAGTTGTCTCCCAAAAACTGCGCGGGGTGATTGCAGACCTGCTTGAGTTTGGAGAGTGTGGCCAGCACCACACCCTTCCGCTGGATTCCCTCGCTGGCCTTGAGCGCCGCCTCGGCGTCCTTCACGACCGCCGCGTAGAGCGATGCCTGTTCCTTGGTGAGGGTGCAGAAGACCTTCATCTCCATCTTTTCGGGCAAGTCGGCGATGACGGTCTTATCGGTCTTGAGACGGCGCAGGATGAACGGGCGCGTGACCTGCTTGAGTCGCTCGGCCGCGTCCGGGTCGCGGTCGGCTTGGATAGGGATAAAAAATGTTCGCTTGAACTCCGCTTGAGAGCCCAAGAAGCCCGGGTTGAGGAATTCCATGATCGACCAGATATCCCCAACGTTATTCTCCACGGGAGTCCCGGTGAGCGCTATGCGGTGGTCTGCCTGAAGCGCCCGCGCGGCTCTGGCCTGCTTGGTCTCGGCATTCTTGATGTTCTGCGCTTCGTCGAGGATCGCGCCCGCCCAAGCGATATCCTGAAACTGAGCCAAGTCCCGGTGCAAGAGCGCATAGCTGGAGATGACCAGGGCCTGCTTTCTCACCTCATCTTTGAAAGCCTCGCCTTTGGTTCTTCCCACTCCATGGTGAACCATGACGGGTAAGCCCGGTGTGAAGCGGGCCGCCTCCTTCTGCCAGTTGGCCACCACCGAGGTCGGACAAACCAGCAGTGTCGGGCGGCGGCTACCTGACTCCCACTCGCGCTGAATCAGCGCGAGCGTCTGAATGGTCTTTCCCAATCCCATGTCGTCCGCCAGACAGGCGCCGAGTCCCCACTGGCGGAGGAACGCGAGCCATGAATATCCACGCACCTGATACGGGCGCAATGTTCCCTGGAACGTTGGCGGCGCCGGCAGCTCGGCGAAGGAGGCCTCTCCTTGAAGCTGAGCCAGTAACTCGGCCATCCGGCCGGTGGCGTCGACCGCCCCCAGCGCGAGTCCTCGGGTCGTCGTGGCTCCCAACGCCATCCGCACCAGTTCGCGAATGGTCGTGGGGCCGGTTCGTTTTTCCTTCCAAAACTCGACTGCGGCTTGGATCTCCTCGCTGCTCATCTCCACCCATTGGCCGCGCAGTTTGACCAGCGGCGCCTTGAGCTTCGCCAACATCTGAAGCTCCTGAACCGACAGACGCTCATTGCCCAGGGCGACCGCCCAATCGACGTGGATCAGGTCGTTCAGCGACAACCCACCGCCGCCCTGCATTTTTGGACTCTGCACGTGAGCATGGGCAGTGAGACGGAGCTTCGATCCCTTGCGCGTCCACCAGGCGGGCAGCATGACCCCAAACCCGGCCTGCTCAAGCGCCAGGGCCTGGGTCGTGAGGAACTCGTGTGCGCGACGTGTCTCCAACTCATACCCCCAGGGCGCCGCGGTCGCGAGACTCTCGCCAATGTCAGGGCAGATCCTCGCGGCCTGCCCGAGCGCCGACCAGGTATATTCTCGAAGGGTCGTTTCGCTGCCCCCTCCGAGCCTCACGGCGGCGCGTCCCTTTGTGGTGTAGATCTCCTGGACGGGGACGCGGAGGCTCGGATCGACGACAGCTTGGAGCAGATAGCGGACCTGCCAGGTCCCCGTCTGGGCATGTCTATCAGTCGCCGCATCCCGACCGGGCTCCGCATCGGGATCCTCCAACCGAAAGCACAGCCGGAAAGGCGCATGCTCGGCAAGCACGACCGGACGCTGCCACTCGCGAACCTGTTCCGCGAATCGGGCTAGTTCGGAGGGCTCGCCTGTCATGGTCCCATCCGATGCGCACAGCGCCGACAGCCACTGATCATGCACGCTGGCACATGCGGGCGCTTTCATCCCGCGTCTAGAGCGCGGCAGGGCGGATGATGGCGGTCCTGCGCTTGCCGAGCGCACGAGATGATCGAGCACCATGCTGATGAAACTCGTCAGCACTGTGACAGAGGAGACACTTGGAGAGGTGGTCGGTTCCCGAGCCAACGCTCGGGCCACCGCCGGCATCCGCGTGGCAAGTCGGCGCATCCGCTCAGCATCGGTTCCATCAATGACCGGCTGCCAACACGCCAGATAGCGCCCGTTTCGTTTGGTCATGCCGGGAAGGAACTGCTGCCGCGCCGCCAGCGATCCGGCAAGCCGTAAGGCCACCGTCCAAAACGCCAGATCCCGCCCGACAATCACCCCTGGCGCCAACGTTTGCTTACCGACGCAGGCGCACAGAAAATCCCCCGCCACGTCGGAGATCAGCGGCCACGCGGTGATGGTCCAGGGCGTCACCGTCACGGGCGACTGAGTCTCCGGCGGGATTGCAATGAGCGCGCTTGATGCAACAGGAAGCCCTGCATGCGTGGGAAGCCAGATACAGACCGGCTGCGGGGGTTGTCGATGGCGCGACGCCGGCGCTAGGCCGTCCAAACGCGCGCTCTCTAAGGCGTCAGAAAGCGCCTGGCTGCCGGCCCCAAACGGCAAGGGCGCCGGTTGTAGGTTCTTCGACTTTCGTCCTCTCCGTGGAACAGGACTTACCTCTCCCTCGGCCGGACATTCGCCCCAAAGCAAGAACTCATCCTCACACATGCCCGCATGGAGAATCAGCATCGGTCCCCTACTCGACACGCGGTGGGCTACTTGCCGTTCGGTCGTGCATATGCCGTTCTTATGATCGTTGTCCGATCGGCGCTGGATACCTGCGCTATGGTCGAGGGACCATACTCT
>JBOHOS010000200.1:0-2514 GCA_050731295.1 Nitrospiraceae bacterium
TCGTGAGACCGTCTCGCTCAAAGAGGTGGTCACGAGTGAACCCTATGCCCGTTCCCGGTCAAAGCTCACGCTGGCGTTGGGCAAGGATATCTTTGGGAAACCCGTGACCGCCGACCTGAAAGCCATGCCCCATCTCCTGGTCGCGGGCGCCACGGGAGCCGGAAAGAGCGTCGGCCTCAATACGATGCTCTTGAGCGTCTTGTTTGCCGCCAGGCCGGACGAGGTCAAGCTCCTCCTAATCGATCCGAAAATGTTGGAACTGCAATCGTATGACGGCATTCCTCATCTCCTCAGGCCCGTGATCACTGATCCAAAATCCGCCGCACGCGGCCTTGGATGGGTGGTGCAGGAAATGGAGCGCCGCTACAAGCTCCTGGCCGAAGCCGGTGTGCGCAATGTCGATGCGTACAATCGCCGGGTCGCGGAGGCGCAAGGATTGATTCCGAAATCGAAGACGAAGGATGGCCCGGAGCAGACCGATCTGCCCATCGAGTTCCTACCCGAGGAAGAGCGGCTTTCCACCGGCGAGAGCGCGACGTCGGAACCCTCGCCCCCAGCCGGTCCGGCCGCCTCTGTGGCCACGCCGCCCACCCCGCTGCCGTATATCGTCGTGATGATCGACGAGCTCGCCGATCTCATGATGGTGGCGCCTAAGGAGGTCGAAGACAAGATCGCGCGGCTCGCGCAAATGGCGAGGGCCTCCGGCATTCATCTCGTGCTGGCGACCCAACGCCCGTCGGTCGATGTCTTGACCGGTTTGATCAAAGCGAACTTTCCGGCCCGCATCGCCTTTCAAGTCTCGTCCAAGACGGATTCGCGGACCATCCTGGATGCCAATGGCGCCGAAGCGCTGTTGGGAAAGGGCGACATGCTGTACCTCGCGTCGGGCACGGGGCGATTGACTCGCCTGCATGGCTCATTTGTCCCCGATGATGATGTGCGGCGCGTCGTCGAGTTCGTCAAGAAACAGGCCGCGCCGGCCTATCTGGAAGAATTGCAGTCGCTGCGTCAGGAAGACGTGGCGGAAGAGCAGCAACGGGACGAGGTCTATGAGCAGGCCAAGGATCTGGTGATGTCTTCGGGGCAGGCTTCGGCCTCTCTCATTCAGCGCCGGTTGCGCGTGGGGTATCCGAGAGCGGCGCGGATGATCGAGCGCATGGAAGAGGAAGGGATCGTCAGTGCCCCGGCGAGAGACGGAAGGCGTGAGGTGATCGGGCGTAAAGGAACGGTGGGGGAGGCAGAAGAAATATGAGTCTTATCGGAGGGAGGGAGGAGCAGATAGCCCTTCGTGCTCGCAAAGCGCGCACACGAAGACGCTGCTCGCTCGATGCGCGCAGTAAAGGGCTACCAGCTCCTCCCTCTTTATTGTGTCTTGTTGGCACCTCTCTCGTCTACATCGTTATTTCAGTCTGCGGCCTTCTGGCTATAGGAGGATTGGTGAAGGCGGCTGACGAGGGGAAGGAAGGAATAGAAAGTAAAGAGGTGAAGGCGGTTAAGGACGTCGTCAAGAAATTGCAGGCGCGGTATGAGCAGACGAAGGATTTGCAGGCTGAATTTCAGCAGCTCACGCGGATTGAAGGCTTTGCGACGCCGCTGACATCCAGCGGGCGGGTGTCGATCAAGAAACCCGGCCTGCTTCGTTGGGATTACCTCGATCCCAATGTGGAGGAAATCTACGTTAATCGGGACGAGGTCATGATGTACGTGCCGGAACACCAGCAAGTACTGGTCGGCAAGCTGACGCAAATGGCCGCATCGCAGGCGCCTTTGCAGTTGCTGCAGGGTGTGGCAAAGATCGACGAACAATTCGAGGTTGAACCCACTAAGGGAGGTGAGCGAGGCGAAGGCGGCATTCCTCTCGTGACGCTCGTGCCGAAACCGGCTGAATCGGAAGCGTCGCGAGCGGTCCTTCGGATCGTGCTAGAGGTCCAGCCGAAGACGTATTTCATCAAGGCCGTGTCGATCCATGAGGTCAGCGGGAATATCTCCACCTTTCAATTCAGCAATCTCAAACCGAATACCGGTCTGAAGCCGAATCTGTTTAAATTTGACGTGCCGCCCGGGGTCGAAGTGGTAAAAGCGCCCTCATTTACTCCACCACAATAATGAGTGATGAATAATCGCATTTCTTGTCTGATATGGCTGTCGTAACAGACTTGTAAGGCTGCTCAAAATATGATCACACCCACCCACCCGAGGCGCTATTTCAGCCGCCCACCCTGATCCTGCCAAGACAGGCTCTGTTCCCGTGGGACGCGCCCCTTCCCGTGGCAACGAGGCTGCAGGGATTTCGGACGCCGAGTCGTACGAACGACCGAGAACGAAGTTGGTCTTTTTTCAGAAGCCGTCTAATCTGTAAGGATCGAAATGATAGCCACAGGCACCAAAGGAATCGCCGAGGCCGTCGAACAGGCGGTGGCGTCATTGGATTTTGAGCGAGTCAGGAGAGAGTATTGGGGCCAGAACGAGTTTATCTGCCTCGATCGATTTCTTCCTCAAGCCGTGGTGGAGGAA
>JBOHOS010000201.1:0-14842 GCA_050731295.1 Nitrospiraceae bacterium
CAGCGCTTATCCAAAGCGATGATCCGAAGCTCCTGAGGGCCGCAGAAGTCAACCTCCGCAGTCTTGTGAAGCAGTCCAAGCAAGCCACTGTTCCCTGGCAATCACGGCCGCCCGGCCATTTCGAACCCCCTTCCGATTAGCGCTCCCCAAAGAGGTGGCGGACCCCGCTGTCTGTTCAGCTTCGTTGCTCAGGACTCGCTCCGGGTGGGGTTGGCGGCAATCCGATACAACATCCCGGCCACTGCGATGACGGCCGCGACGCCCGGCCAAGGGCCGAAGGGGGGTTCTGTGAAAACGGCGAACGGGTCGGCGCCCATGGAAGGCCAGAGGGTACCGAGCGCGATCGGCAGGGCCACGACAATCCCCATGAGCGCTTCCCCGGTGATCAACCCTGCCGAGAATAAGAGGCCCCTGCGTGACCTCGCGCTGTCTCCATGAAAAGATCGTCGCTGAGCCAGCGCGGCCACGATACCTCCAACCAGAATAGCGGCAGAGAGTTTCAATGGCAGATACATGCCCAGCGCCATGGCCATCACCGGCACCCGAAATGCCGCGCCTCTGGATTTCTGCCGATGGTCAAAGAGAATCACCAGGATGCCGAAGAAGACGCCGAGTCCGACCAATGGCCACGGCAAACCCTCCCCGAAGACACTTCGAGCCAGATTGGCCATCAGTGTTGCCTGCGGGGCGCTTAACGGGTGCGGATGGTCCGCTGTCACGTCCCCGATCCCGTACTTCGCTTGCAAGAGCGTCAACACGGGCACGATGACCACAGCAGCGGTTGCGACGCCGATGACCTGCATGACTTGCTGTTTCCACGGAGTCGCGCCGACCAGATGGCCGGTTTTAAGATCTTGGAGGTTGTCTCCGCCCATCGCTGCGGCACAGCAGACGACCGCGCTGATGACCAGTGCGGCTGCCGGGCCCGAGGGATGACCGGACCCCATCAAAACGACAAGTAACAGCGCCGACAACATCAGCGTGGCTATGGTCACCCCGGAGACCGGATTGCTCGAGCTGCCGACGAGCCCGGCCATATATGCCGCCACGGTTGAGAACAACACCGCGGCGACGGACATGACCAGTGTCATGATCAGGGCAATCCACATATTTTCAACCACGCCGGCATAAATCACGGCCATCGGGATAAGGGAAAGCACAAAGGGCACAAGGATCCATGGCAGAGGCGCATCGCGCTCGTAGCGAGAAGCCGCGATCGCCTGACCCGCGCCAATCCCCGTCCTTCGATAGGCCACATTCAAATTGCGGAAACTCTCCAGCACCGGTCCACGAAGCTGGACCAGGGTCCAGAGGCCACCGGTCAGCATGGCCCCGATCCCGACATACCGAATGTGCGCACTCCACACGGTTTTCGCTGCCGCCATAGCCGGCATGCCGTCCGGCAACCCCGCCAAGACGCCATAGCTGGGCATGAGGACCAACCAGGCGAATGCCCCGCCCAAAAACACCACCCCCGCCGTATTCACGCCGATTAGAAACCCCACTGCCAGCAGGGCCGGGGAAAGGTTCATTCCGAAGTACACTACCGACCGCCCTATTTGGGCGGCGCCCTCCCAGGACTCTGTCCAAAGACGAAACCCGCTTTCGCCGAGTTTGACTGCGCCCCCCACGAAAGCGGCGGTGAGCAGCAAGCGAAAGTCAGTCCCCATGGCCACCTGGTTCGTCTGCGGTTCTCCGTTTCCGGTTTCGGGAAGGCCTCCCACTTTGAGCACCTCGGCGGTGGCCACCCCTTCCGGGAATTGCAAACGGGCGCCGACGATCAAGGCGTGCCGAAGCGGGATCGTACACAGAACCCCCAAGAGGCCGCCGACAGCGGCGATGGCGGCGGTCTGCCAATAGTCGAAGACCGGCCAGTAGCCGACGAGGAGCAGGGCCGGGATCGTAAAAATCACGCCGGCCGCCAGGGCCTCGCCGGATGACGCCGCCGTCTGTACGATGTTGTTTTCCAAAATATTGGATCGCCGGAACAGACGAAGGATAGCCATGGATGCTACGGCGGCGGGAATTGACGCGGAGACCGTCATCCCGGCGAACAAGCCGAGATAGGCGTTGGCCGCGGCGAGGATCGCCGCAAGGACGATGGACAGCACGACGGCCTTGATAGTGATTTCCGGAAGGCTTATCGTCGGCGGAACAACGGGGCGGTCATGTGGCATCATCAACCGTTCAGCAAACGGTGAAAGGCCTTCACATCTTGCTCTCCCCTGCTCATCTGGATTTTTCTCTCATCTGCAGATACAGTCTTGGCCAGGAGGATACCATGACCGTGACGAATACCATCGGCTCCATGTTGCTCGATCGATTACACCATTTAGGCCTTCGCCATATTTTCGGGATCCCCGGTGATTACGTCCTGAGTCTGTATGAATTGATCGAACGATCTCCCATTCAACACGTCGGCACCACGCGGGAAGACTGCGCGGGGTTTGCGGCCGACGGGTACGCGCGGTTGAACGGCATCGGGGCGGCGTGCGTGACCTACTGTGTCGGCGGGCTCAACGTCGTCAATGCCATCGCCTGCGCCTATGCGGAACGCTCGCCGGTGGTGCTGCTCTCCGGCTCGCCGGGTCTCTCCGAGCGGGTGCGGAATCCGCTGCTGCATCACATGGTGCGCGAGTTCACGACGCAAAAGGAAGTATTTGAAAAGGTGACGGTCGCGGCAGCGGTTCTGGATGATCCGTTGACGGCAGAGCGGACCATTGATCGTGCGCTCGCGGCGCTCGTGCGGTACAAGCGTCCCATCTATTTAGAGATTCCGCGTGATCTGGTCCATGTTCCGATCGAATCGCCGGTCCGTCGACAGGCGGAAACGAGTGAGCACAGCGATCCGGCCGCATTGGCGGAAGCGGTGGCTGAGGTACGAGACATGCTCGCGTCGGTGGAACGGCCGGTGCTGGTGGTCGGCGCGGAGGTGCATCGTTTCGATCTGCAGGATGATGTGTCCCGGTTGGCCGAGCGCATGAATATTCCCGTCGCGTCCACGCTGCTTGGAAAGTCGGTCATCCGAGAAGACCACCCGCTCTTTGTCGGCGTATATGGTGGACTGATCGGGCGCGACGAAGTCCAGAAGTTTGTCAACGAGGCCGACTGCCTCGTCATGCTCGGCTCGATTCTGACGGATTTGGAAGACTTCGACGCGAATTCTCCGGTCATGCGGGGAGGCCGCACGATCCACGCGACCGCCGATGCGATTACGATCAAGCACCACCGATATGAACGCGTGCATTTTGAAGATTTTGTCCGGGCGCTCGTCGCCGCGCCCATGCCATCGTTTCCGACCCGGCCGCTACCGGCTACCGACCCGGCGCCTCCGGACGCTCCTCCCGCGCACAAGCCTGCCACCTTGCACGGGCTGTTCAGTCATCTGGAGCGCGTGCTGGATGAAAAGATGCTGGTCATCGCCGATATCGGCGAATCCTTGTTCGCCGGAGCGGACCTCCGCGTTCACAATCGCAGCGAGTTCATGTCACCGGCCTATTACACGTCCATGGGATTTGCCGTGCCGGCGGCTGTAGGCGCCGGGTTCGCCGAGCCGTCACTGCGTCCGATTGTGCTGGTGGGCGACGGGGCGTTTCAAATGACGGGGTCGGAACTATCCACCTGTGTCCGTTACGGTCAGGCACCGATCGTCGTCATTCTCAACAATCGGGGATACTCGACGGAACGAGAGATTCTCGACGGTCCGTTCAATGATGTGCACGAATGGCAGTACGAAAAGATCTGCGATCTGATCGGAGGAGGGATCGGCTATCGAGTAACCACCCACGGGGACTTGGTCCAAGCCCTCAAAGCGGCGTTCGCCGATCGGAGCCATCTGCACGTGCTCAATGTCATCCTCAACCCGGCGGACCGGTCACCGGCCATGATGCGCCTGGCGCACCGGCTGGCCAAGCGCGTCGGATCGGGAAACGGATGAGGATCTCGAGGAGAGCAAGAGTCAGCCGGCTTTACTTCTTGGCAGCAAAGACCGTGGCGTCGCAGGAGATGTACTTGATCTGCTTCATGGGAATAATGGTGACTTCTTTCGCGGTATCGACTTCGAGGACTTCCATGTCGTCACTGATCGTGTGCCGAATCGCATCCTTGACGAGCAATTCTTGATTATCGGTAAAGACCACTTTGACCCAATAGATCACGGGCTACCTCTCTCGGTATGACGACGCACAGTCTGGCGAGGGAGTCTACTGTATCGAACCGGGCGGGGCAAGGGCTTCTTTATGGCGGAGCGGCGCCGAGTTCCCGCGCGCGAGCGGTGGCCGTTTCGACGGCGGACATCAGCGTCGCTCTGAACCCGCCTTCTTCCAACCGATGAATTCCCGCGATCGTCGTCCCGCCTGGAGAGGCCACACGATCTTTCAGCCGGCCGGGGTGCTCGCCGCTTTCCATCAGCATCCGGGCGGCGCCGAGCGCGGTCTGGGCGGCCAGGAGCTCGGCGACGGATCGTGGCAGTCCCATCTTCACGCCGCCGTCCGCCAAGGCTTCGATCATGAGATAGACGTACGCCGGTCCGCTTCCGCTCAGCCCCGTCACGGCATCCATCAGATGCTCCTCGATGAGAACGACCTTCCCGATCGATTCAAAAATGATCCGCGCCGCCCGCTGGTTTTCTTCGGACACTCCGGCGCCAAAGGCCAGCGCGGTCACGCCTGCAAGCACAGATGAAGGCGTATTGGGCATGGCGCGCGCGATCTGCGCTGCAGAGACTACACAGGACGCGACACGCGCGATCGGGTACCCGGCCGCGACCGAGATGACAAGGCGGCTCGACAAGGCCTGGGCAATCTCCTCAAGGACGCCATCGAGAACCTGCGGCTCGACGGACAGGATGACGATAGACCCCCACCCTGCGGCCTCGCGGTTGTCACCGCTCGTGGTGATTCCATATCGGGATTCGACGTGAGCCCGCCGGTGAGGAAGAATGTCGGAGGCGTGGAGATCGTCCGGAAGCGAAACCTCGGCCTTCAGCAGGCCGGCGATGATGGCCTCGGACATATTGCCCGCGCCGATCATTGCAATTCGCCGGTTCAGTCGCATTTGGGGGAATTATACCCATTCCTCGTCCGGGCCTCAACGCGCCATCTTGCGTCCACCCTTGACGTTTCGGTAGAGTGAGAGGGAGAGTCATCGAACCCGGAGGGATAGAATGAACAGGTGGATCGGGCTCGCCTTATTGATGATCGCTTGGTTGATTCCCGATGAGAGCCTCGCCCGTCGCGAGTCCTTTACGACGGCGCAGAAAGAAAAACTGGAAAAAGTGGAGCGCGTGCTGGTCGAAGTTCTGGCCATTACGGACAAGGGATCCCAGGATCCAGGCCCGCTGACGGAGACCGTCGTTCGGCGTATGAAGGCGGTCGGCTATACCGTCGTGACGGACCCGGCCCAGCCCCATGATGTCGTCCTGCGCGTCAAATGCGAACAGCAGAAGATTTGGGAAGGCACGACTCGTTCAGGCAGCGATGCCGATCTGCCTGATTCTCCCTTACGAGTGTGGACAGGTCCGGCTTGCCAAATCCTCTACCTATTGGATGGAAAAAAGATGGGATGGCGGAAAGAGGTCAGAACGGACTTTCAGGATGCGCGGCAAGCCGCAACAGTCGCTCAAGCCGGAGATCCTGGAGCGTACGCGATGACAAAACTCAAGGAGCGGCTCGAGGAATACGCATTCCCGATGCTTCTGGCGGCTGAATGGGGACAGGAGGCGCGGCTGCTCAAAGCACTGGATGATCTCGCGACGGCGCCCGCGGAGAAAGTGAAGATCATCAATCTCCTGGGCGAGATCTTCGCTACGGAGGCGGTCCCCCGATTAATTACCGCGGTGAAGGATCCGGATTTGAATGTGGCGAAGGCAGCGGCGGTCGCGCTCGGAAACATCGGTCAGAAGGACAGCATTACGACGTTGATTGATGTGCTGAAAACAGGCAAGCCGGAGCTACAAGCGGCGGCGGCGAAAGGATTGGGACAGGTCGGCGCGCTGCACGGAAATTTTTCGATCATCCCGCCGCTGATTGAGGCGTTGAAGGTGGAGAACCTTGCCGTCAAAACCGAGGTGGTCTGGGCGCTGGGAAAGTTACCGGACAAGCGCACGGCGGAAGTGCTGTATGCCTTGAACCGATCGTTACCGAATACCCGAGGGGGAGAGGAAGAAGCCCAGGAGAAGAAGTTAAGGGAAGCCTTAAATTGGAGCTTGAAACAGATTGACACATTTGATCAAGGTCACGGCAACTAGAAAAACGGTGTCATTTACAAAGGCCTGATCGCAGGCGACGGGATAACCGTCTCGTCTCTCATTGGACAGGCGGAGGGGGGCAAGCTTGCCGGTGGATCGGTTTCCCCGTACACGTAGCCGGCGAGCGTCTTGGATAGGCTCGACGCCAGCTCTTGCTGCATGATCCGCACCGCCTTGGCTCGTGCCTCAAGAGGCGTGACGTGTCCTTCCTTCCCGCCGATGGAAACCGCGCCGACAAGACGCTCCGTGTCGATCTCGATAATGACAAAGTCGCTGCACCAGCGAACATACCGGAAGCGCGGATCCGGAACCGGGACATCCCATAGCCGTACGGCGCCTTTCACAAGAAGCTGAGGCAGCGGTCCGGCAGCCGGCTCGTCAAGTCCATTCTGCTCCCCCATCGTTCGGTTGGTGACCGGCAGACCTTCTCGGATCAACCCTTCGATCACCGCTTGGCGGGTCAGCTCAGACTGCTCGCCGATGACCTCGACGCCAACCATCAGGCTCGCGGCCAGGAACTGCTCCAGCTCCGCCGTCAACTCCGGCACGCGATAGGCTGGATCGATGCCGCGCCCACTGGGTCGCACCACGCGCAGGTCGCCGTTGTAGGCGTCTCGTACAATCAAGTTCTTGACGGCGCGCCGCAGGTTGCGAACCTTCGCCAGCTTATCCTGGGTCTGCCGGGATTCACCGACTTCCGTTTCCACGGCACGATCCAATTCCGCGATCTGCTCGACCAAGGCCGTTGCCGCTTGAGCTCGATTCGTGCCCGCAAGGGCGTAATACTGCCCGCTCTTGCGATCGTGCCACGTATCGATGATGCTGATGTTCTCCAACACCTTGTCGGTCGAAACCTTCGTGATGTGATCCAGCGTGAGGCGCCGCTCCGTGTTCGGCTGCCCGCGCCGTTCCATCACGAGAAACGACTCCCACTCTCGCGACTGAGCCGCCACTTCAGCCTTGAAAATTTTGGCCACGGCCCCATAGGCGCGTTCGGCTGCGACCGGTTGAGAGTCAGCTTGACCGACGCCCAGCAAATAGAGATCGGCAGGATAGTCCTGGCTCGAGCCATTGATCCAGCGCGGGCCTGCGCTGCGACCGGACCAACCGCATCCCTGACTCGCCGCCAGGAGCATGAGCACTCCAACTAACACGCCAACGCTTATCCGATGCATCAAGGGACTCCTTAAGGAACCACCCGCTCAGTGATGAGCGTGGTCGCTCCGGCGTGCAGGGAGAGGGAGCGGACGGACTCATGTCCTAGTGCGCGACCGGCGCGCCCGATCGACTGAATGCGAAGCTCATAGTCTCCCGGCGGCAGCCAGAGCCGCGCGATCTGAATTTCATCCGGCAGGGTTCGCCAACTGCGCTTATCCGCTTCTTCGCTCGCAATCGCCAACATATGCGCCAGCGCGCCCACGAGAAATCCGACCAACTGGGCTCCCTCTTTGTCCTTACCGGCTGCCGCCCGCGCCCCATGAGCAACCCCGTCGGCCAAGCCATATTTTACCGCGGCCCTGGCCACCGCTTTGAGGGAGATTCCGGGCAGACGATCGGATAAGGTTTTCTCCGCCGCCGCCGTGAGATTGTGGACTAACTGGCTCTGTGCTTTGACTGATTGGCCGTCATGGGATGCCGAGATCTCTGCATAGAGCACCTGCGACTTTTGTGGAACCAGCCTTGGAATGGCCACGCGAACGACGTGACCGTTCAGCCCATAGAGCACGCTTTCCACCGTTCGGCGTTCCCGAGAGTTGGAGTGCGGCGGCAACTTGGTCAGCAGCACCAGATTGAGCGCATCCAGACTGACGGGCAGATCGATCAACCGGTCTTCCTTGCGAGGCGTTCGGCCGTTGTAACTGATCACCACGACCTGCGCGAGAGGTTGGGTCTCCGCATACGGCCGCCAGAGCACGTCGCCGAATTCTTGGCGATAGTCCTCATATTCCTGAGTGAGATGAAGCGCATCGCTCATTCGCAGGAGGTCGGCGCGAAGCATGGGCGGGACCGGCGTGCGGGACCACGCGCGCGCCGCCACGTATGCCTCATAGGCCTTGCGGTAGGCAATGAACGCATTGTTCAAGTCTCCGCTGATCTCATAGAACAGGCCGCTGAGATATCGGGCGAATGCGTCATCCCGGTACCCGTCTTTGGGGCCGGCTCGATCTCCCAGAACGTTGAGTCGATGATCGATCCGCCTGGCCTCGACCAGAGCCTCGTTCCAATTGCCCACGACGGCATAGTTGAGCCCTTTGATCACATTGATCATCGTCTGCTCATACGGATCGCCTTCATAGGTGAGTTTCGAATCGTTGATGAGGAACGCCTTGGCTTCGGTGCGCAGGCGCTTGGTATACAGGCGTTCCACCTCCTGTTCGGCCAGTTCGAGCATGCCGTTGCTCGCCGCGTAGTCGCCGGCGAGATGGAGCGTCATTCCCCGATCCATGAGATAGAGCACGCGACTCTCGGCGCCATATTCCGCTTCGGCGCGTTCCACGATCTGATCGGCCCGCCGGCTGTTCCCCGCCAGCAAGCTGTCTTCCACCAAGGCGTAGCGGTTGACCGCCGGGCTACAGGCCGAGAGAACGGAAAGAAGTGCGAGGCATGACAGCGCCTGTGTGCGAGAGGATCGGAGAGGAACGATCTGCCCCATAACAACGGAGCGGAGGAAACGTGAAAGGGAAGGGTTCAAGAGAACCTGTCAAAAGAGCGTCCGCTTGCGTTCGACAACCTTCTTAATCTTTTTCTGCCCATACCAGGTTTTGACGTTGCTTTCCAAGTCGATCAGTTCCAGATCGACCTGGTAAAAGATGGCCTTGACCCCGTCCGCTTCATCCAAGATCGTGGAGATGTTGCCCTTCATGATGTAGTCCGCGCCGATTTCTTTCCCGGCGGATTTTTGAGTCTCCTCCCGAGCATGGACGGCCTGCTCGCGCCTTTCTTCGCGGATCTCTTCCCGCTCTCCCTTGCCGGCGACAAAGTTGACCTTCTGGGAATTCGTGAGCTCGCGCTGCAGATCCGTCACGAATGTCTGGGTATTAATGTGTTCATGGCTGCGGTTGAGAATCGTGCCGACGACCACGACGGGCTGCCGGCTCTTCTCGCGTGTATACGTGTCCAGCCATGAGTACGACAAGGCTTCCTTGACCATGGTTTCAGCGACCATGCGCGAATCCGTATCGTTCCACCGGCCACTCAAGTCCGTGACGACGTTCGTGTCTACACGGGTGACCTTGGTGCCGCTGGAGCACCCGCTGCTGGTCAAGAGCAGCGCACCGGCGAGTATCACAATAAAGGTGAGTGCCGAAGACCGAAGGCCACAGTCATGACAGATCATGCATCTGGTCATCACAATCGCTCCACGCGGCGGATCATTTAGTCGCTCGTTTCTCCTCTTCTTTCTCGAGCCGCTCGAACAGCCGGTCGGCGTTCTTGCGCACGAAGTCGCGGACCTGGCTGTTCAACTCCTTCGCCTGGGCCATGGCATCTTTCATATCTTGCAAATTAAGCTTCGCCAGGACGTAATAGGTACTGTTCTTTTCATCTTTATATCGTTCGATCGGCCGCACACCGTTGAGCGTGACCGCGCTGAAGGTCTTGATGGCGCGCTCGACGTTCTGCTCCTCCGTATTCCTGGTAAAGTCTCCTGCCGTGGTGGACGCGGCATAATCCCGCATCAGATAGGCGGTATAGGTCTCGAAGGTCTTCGCCACTTCAGCCCGTGCGCGATTTTCAGCCGCATCCCAGGCCAGAGGCTCATTTTTGACGCCGGCGATAGATCCGACACCGTAAAACGCCTTTTCTTTCTCACCGAACGCCGCTGAGCCTTGCTTGACCCATTTGGGGGGGCCACCGCACGCGGTGAGCGCCGCCACCATCACTACGCCCATCCCGATGCCGATCAATCGGTTGAGTCCTCTGGTGAACATCATGGAAGCCTCCTTCGTCGTGCAAACCGGTACTACAGTCCCCCACTCTCAACGAGTCTGCTTGGGCGTCACTGCGCACAAATCCTCGCAAAATCATACGGGTTTTATGCTAGCATTCGCTCCCTACACTGTCAACGCGACACCGGGCAGCCGGTTGACGTGATAGAAGTCTACTACATGCAATTTTTTAAGGAGGCGCGCCATGGCGGAAGTTCATATACAGGACGGAATCATCAAGGTCGTTGAGTTGGAGGTTCAGGATCCGAAAGCCGCAGCCGTGCTGGCCGAATATCCCGAAGCTCGCTGGGCCGAGGTTACGAGGCGTGCACTGAAAATCGGGCTTGGATATTTGAAAGGCGGGGCCCAAGACTAACGAGGCTGTTGAAAAAGGTCTCCCGCTTCGTTCTCAGCTCGAACAAATCCTCAACGTAGCCCAGAGGCTACGCCTCCGATTTGTTCTCGCTTCGGGCCTTGCTATGGGAAGGGGCGCGTCCCCGCGCGCCTGGGGCGGGTGGGTATGATAAGGCCTTTTTTGAGCAGCTTCTTACGTTGTAATATCGTTAGTCCTATTGCTTTGTGGCGGGGGCCGTGGCGCCGTTTTCTTGTATGTAGTTTTTAGCTCGATTATCAGTCCCGCCCGTCTCCATATAACGTCGATATGCTTCCACGGCTTTCTTCTGATCCTTGAGGTTCTCGGCGTAGAGGTCCCCCAACGAAAGATACACATCGGAATAATTCGGATTGGCGGCCAGCGCCTGGCGCATCGCCTGCTCCGCTTCGGCAAACTGCTCCTTTTTCTGAAGGACCAGTCCCAGCGTGTAGGAAGAATCCGGATTATTCGGCGCATATTGGACAGCCTTCTCGGCCGCAGCCATAGCTTCGGACAGGTTGGGCGCCAATTCCAAATATACAAAACTCTTTAATATGTACGCATCGCCGTAAGAAGGACTGTATTGCAGCGCTTTGTTGAGCCGATCGATCGCCTCGTCCACCGGCTTCTGTTGCTGCAGGATCGAGAAGGCTTCCTCGTACTCTTCCTTGGCCGCAGCCGTGCGCTCCGCGTCGGTCTGGGGCTTAGGCCGCGATCGATAGGAACTTTTTTTCCCCTCGATCAGAACCGTATCCCCTTCCCCGTCCAATCGAGCAAATTGCGGGTGCTGCGCTCCCTTGGTTTTTTCCTCGACCTGCTGCGTGACATAGCCCCCCAATTCGCTCGCCAGCACCCATCCGTTTTTGTCGGTGTCTGCGGCGCCTTCCAACCCGGCGATGATGGCCTGCACGAAGGCGCCCGATCCGTCCTGGCGGTTCACCGCTTCTCCCTTGCCGGCGGCGGTCAGGATTTGGATGGCCCGCTTCTCGGTCTCCGCTTCGGGTGATATTCGGCCTTCCAGCGACAATTGCTGAGGAGGCGTGACGTCCCATCCGGTCACTCCGGTGTCGAGAAGAAACAGGACGTGCTTGGACATGACACGTCGAGAGAAGTCTTTTAAGTAGTCCAAGGTCACCGCCTTGGAGGCGTTCCCAATCTGGGCATCCCAGGGGACTAAGTAGCCCAGATCCTTCCCGTGCATATCTTGCGTCGTGCCCGCGTGACCGGCGAAGAACACCACGACTCGGTCCATGCGGCCGACCTTGCGCGGCAGATAATCGGTAAAAATCGTATTGAGACGACGGAAGCTGGCATCCTTCTCATACAGCTCGACGACTTCGTCAAACCCCTGTTTACGGAGCGCCGCCGCAACCGATTTGGCGTCCGCCACGGCGCCATCGAGTTTGGGGGCGACCAAGTAGTTATCAATCCCGATGACCAATCCCCATGACTTATAGTACAGCCCCTCCGGCCTGCCGAGCTGGCTGTACGCCGTCAGCGGGACGATCAGCAAGAACAGAAACGTGATCGCGGTGCGCGCCAAGCGACTTATGAGTATCTTCGTGGACACAAGACAACTACCTTGAGGCATGCTACGCCTCGCATGTTTTCGCTGTCAAGAAAGGCGAACTCCCACGCCGCACTTGCAGAACATCAATTGCTTGCGCATAATGGCCTCGGTTTCACGCGTCTCGGACTCGCGTTCATTCCCGCGTTCATTCCAAGGAGTGCCTCTATGGCCACGGACGACAAACTGGATAGCCTTCTCCGCGTCAGCCGCGTTATACAGCCAACGCCGGACATCAAAGCGCAGGCCTACATTCAAGACTACGATACCGATTATCGAAAGTCCATCGCCGATCCGGAGACGTTTTGGGGTCGTGTGGCGAAGGAATTGGACTGGTTCTCTCCCTGGAGTAAAGTGCTCGACTGGAACTACCCCTGGGCCAAATGGTTCGTCGGCGCCACCTGCAACATCTCCTACAATTGCTTGGACCGCCATGTCAAAACGTGGCGCAAGAATAAAGTCGCCCTTATCTGGGTGGGCGAGCAAGGGGAGGAGCGAATCTTCACCTATGGCGAGCTCTATCGCCAGGTCAACCGGTGCGCGAATGCCTTGAAGCGTCTTGGTCTTCGTCAGGGCGACCGCGTCACGATCTATCTCCCGAAGATTCCCGAGCAGGTCGTCGCCATGTTGGCCTGCGCCCGCCTCGGTATCATTCACAGCGTGGTCTACTCCGGATTCAGCGCGCCGGCGCTGGCGAGCCGTATCCAGGACTCGGAAGCGCGGGTCATCATCACCGCGGATGTCGGCTACGACCGCGGCAAGAGCATCAATCTGAAAGGTGTGGTCGATCAGGCGGTCGCCAACTGCCCCACCATCGAGACCGTCGTGGTAGTCCGTCGCGAAAAGCCCGGGGGCCAGCTCTCGACTCCAAAAGAAATCGACTGGGATGAGTGGCTCAACCAGGAGCGGCCGGTGTGTGAGGCCGAACGGCTGGACGCGGAAACGCCGCTCTACATCCTCTATACATCGGGCACAACGGGAAAGCCGAAAGGTGTCGTGCACGTGCACGGCGGCTACATGGTGGGCACCTACATGACCACCAAGTGCGTCTTCGACCTCAAGGAAGAGGATGTGTATTTTTGCGTGGCCGATCCCGGATGGGTCACCGGACACAGTTACATCGTGTACGGGCCGCTCCTGAATGGAGCCACCATTTTGACCGCCGAGGGCAAGCCGGACTATCCGAATCCCGGACGCTGGTGGCAGTTGATCGAACGATACGGCGTGTCGATCTTCTACACGACGCCGACCGCGGTTCGTCTCCTGATGAAGTACGGCGAGGCGTGGCCGAAGAAGTACGATCTCTCGACCTTGCGGGTGCTCGGAAGCGTCGGCGAGCCGATCAATCCGGAAGCCTGGGAATGGTTTCACCGGGTCACCGGCGGCGACAAGCCGATCATGGATACTTGGTGGCAAACCGAAACGGGGATGATCCTGGTAACTCCCCTGCCGTGCGTGCCGTTGAAGCCTGGCTCCGCCGCGCGGCCATTTCTCGGCGTGGAGGCGGACGTGGTGGACCGCCAGGGAAATCCCCTGCCGGCCAATGCCGGCGGGTTCGCCGTCATCAAAAAGCCATGGCCCGCCATGATGCGCACGATTTACAAAGATCCCGATCGCTACCAGGTCTATTGGAACACGATTCCCAATTGCTATACCGCCGGCGACGTGTGTCGAAAGGACGAGGACGGCTACTTCTGGTTCATGGGGCGCGCGGACGACGTGATTAAAGTCGCCGGCAACCGTATCGGCACTGCTGAGGTCGAGAGCGCGCTCGTCAGCCATCCGGCGGTTGCGGAAGCGGCGGTCATCGGCAAACCGCATAAGACCGTCGGCGAGGCCATCAAGGCCTTCGTGATCCTGAAACAGGGACAACTCGTCGATGGACACCTCATCCAGTCATTGAAAGATCACGTCCTCCAGGAGCTCGGCAAGATCGCCGTGCCTCAGGAGATCGAGATCGTTCTGTCACTCCCGAAGACCAGATCCGGAAAAATTATGCGGCGAGTGCTGAAAGCCAAGGAACTGGGTCAAGACCCGGGGGATATTTCCACGCTCGAAGAATAGTCGTCAGTACGCACCGAGCCGCTCACATGGAGGCCTCATGCAAGCCGGAATGCTCAAGCGCACGTTAATCATCGCATTAGTTGTATTAATGATAGGACCCTTCGCGTTGATGGGTCACGTCCCAACTGCTTTGTCGGCTGGATCGGCCGAAAAAGAGAAGGCGGTGGAAACAGAGAAGGCAACGGGAAAGGAAAAGCAGGCTATAAAGACTGAAAAAGGCAAGCCGGAATCAAAAGAAAAACCGGCAGAGAAAGGAAAACCGGCCAAGAAAGAGAAGGGTCAGCCGGCGAAGAAGAGCCGTATTACGGAAGGCGCGACCAAAGCGTCCGGCGCGGGGATCGTGGCAAAATCGACCGCCTGCTTTGGACAGGCGCCGAAGATCGAGAAAGTGAGTCCGGATGAGGTGAAGGCCGGCGATAAGGTGACTATTACCGGGCAGGACTTCGGAGCGGCCGGCTGCCTGAGCTCTGTGTCATTCGGGCCGGGGAATCAAGCTAAATTCCAACAGAAAAATGAAACGACGGTCACCGCGACGGTGCCGTCGACTAAAAAGAAAGGCTTGGTGATCCTGACACTGACAACGGCGTCAGGCGAGGATTCGAAGCCGGTGTTAATTAAGTGATCTGAGCAGTCAGCCCTCAGCGACCAGCAATCAGCGCCCCTCC
>JBOHOS010000202.1:0-3073 GCA_050731295.1 Nitrospiraceae bacterium
GATACATCTGCAGCGGATCCTGAATTCGCTCGCCCAACTTGAACGCGGCTGTCGGCGTGACCGGCGTGACCATGAGGTCCACTTCTTGAAACGCCTCCGCAAACTCGCGGCGAATCAATGTCCGCACAGCCTGCGCCTTTCCATAGTAGGCATCGTAATACCCGGCGCTCAGCGCGTAGGTGCCCAACATAATTCGCCGCTTCACTTCCGGACCGAATCCTTCTTGCCGCGTCTTCATGTACATCTCCAGGAGGTCTTTCGCCTGCTTGGACCGTAACCCGTACGTGACGCCGTCATAGCGGGCCAGGTTGGAGCTGGCCTCCGCGGTCGCAATGAGATAGTACGTGGCCACGGCGGCGCTCATGGAAGGCAATGAGATCTCTACGATCTGTCCACCGAGATCTTTCATGACATTCACCGCTGCAAACACCGCCTGCTCAACCTCCGGGTCCAGCCCTTCCGCGAAATATTCCTTGGGCAGCCCCACGCGCAGTTTTTTCAGGTCCTTCTTCTTCAATGCTCTCATGTAGTCGGGAACCGGCACGTTGGCGGAGGTGGAATCCAGAGGATCATGCCCGGCAATCGCCTGAAGCAGCAAGGCGGCATCGGTGACGCTCTTCGTAATCGGCCCGACCTGATCCAGCGACGAAGCGAACGCCACCAGTCCGTAGCGGGACACCCGTCCATACGTCGGCTTGAGTCCCACTACGCCGCAGTAGGCCGCCGGCTGTCGGATCGATCCTCCGGTGTCCGACCCCAACGCCGCAACGCACGCATCGGCCGCCACGGCCGCGGCGGAACCGCCGCTCGACCCTCCTGGAACGTGTTTGACGTTCCAGGGATTCCGGCTCGGCCCGAAGGCCGAATTCTCGGTCGACGATCCCATGGCAAATTCATCGAGATTGGTTTTCCCCAGCAGAAGATAGCCCTGATTTCGAAGGCGAGTAATAACGGTCGCGTCGTACGGTGGCACGAAAGTGCTCAACATCCTGGAGGCGCAGGTCGTCGGCACGCCATCCGTGCAGATATTGTCTTTGATCGCCAGAGGCATGCCCATCAGCGGTAAGGTCTTGCGCCATCCTTTGAGTTTTTCGTCAAGCGCATCAGCCTGAGCCAAGGCCGATTCCTTGGTCTGGGTGATGTAGGCTTTGATCTTCGGCTCGACCTGATTGATTCGCAAGACATACGCATGCACGATCTCACGCGCCGACACCTCGGCCCGAGTGAACCTGCCTTGTAGTTCTTGTAACGTCAGTTTATGGAGCGACATCGTGATGACATACGAAGAAGCCGGGAAGGATCAGCGGCTACTGCGGTTTAGAAGCAATTTGATTCTTTTCATCGACGAAAATGACTTTCGGCTGATGGCGCTTCGCTTCATCCTCGGCATAGAACTCATAGCAGAAGATAATGACCTTATCCCCGACGACAGCCTTGCGGGCAGTCGGACCGTTTAAGACGACGTCACCCGACCCTCGTTTTCCGGCCATGGCATAGGTGGTAAACCGTTCGCCATTATTGAGATTCGAGATCATGACCAGTTCATACGCCAGGATGCCGGCCGCATCAAGGAGATCTTGGTCGATCGTAATACTCCCTTCATATTGCAGGCAGGCTTCGGTCACGGTGGCCCGATGAATCTTGGCCCGTAGCATTTGTCTCAACATGTGAACTCTCGTTACACGTTGCTCGTTAACCGTTCATTGTCTTCAACAGTCCAGCACAAGGCCTTAGGATGACACTCACGATCAACGTTCTTCCAAAATCCTCGGGACTTGAAAGTAGCTGTTCTCTACTTCCGGCGCATTCGCCAGTGCTTGTTCGATCGGAAGGCTTGGGCGGACGGCATCTTCACGAAAGACATTGGTCTGCTCCAATACGGTGGCGGTCGGTTCGACGCCCGACGTGTCGATGCTTTTGAGCTGTTCGATATAGCTCAAAATGCTGCTGAGCTGCCGGCTAAAGGCTTCCTTCTCGACGTCGGAAATCTCCAACCTCGCCAGCTTCACCACATGCTCGACTTCCTGTTTAGTGATTTGCATCCAGAGTTCCTATAACGCTATCAGCTTAACACATATCCCTGTGTCTTCTCATGCCGAAAGAGCGCGCCGCCGTACAGTAGTCTAGCAAACTCCTCTTGGGGCATGCTACCTTGGCGAAGCACGAAATGACATGAGAGACGCTCGGCAATCGTCCAACGAATACATCTCCCGTTCCGCCAGATCCCGCGTTCGCTGACGACGATAGGAAAATGGCTGTGCCGCCTGCTCTATGGAATCAACCGCATCAAGCTGGTTCGAGTCTTGTTAGGAAAGAAGCAAATTCTAAATCTTACTCTGACGAAAGTCGAACGATGAAAGCTTTAGCATTGTTCACCGGCAGAATCTCTGAACGCACCCGAATAAGATTAGGACCGGCATTGTGCCAGCCCGTTTTTGCTGCTTCGAATTCGGCGCTTGAGGTCAACGTCGGCAATTGATTGCCGTTGAGTTCCACGGCGATGGCCTCGCGCCCGTCCACGATCAACTCAACTACGTTCGCCCTCGACAAGAGGGCATCATGGAACGCGCCGTGAGCTTCGTGAATCGTGACACGGACACGGTCCGCCTCGGCCTGTTGCGAGATCCGTGTTTCGCGGACGTTGCCCTTGAGGTAGTCCAGCGTGATCCCGTCATCCTCGTACAATGTAAAGGACGTGGGGTCAGTCCCTGCAAAGATCTTCACCCGCAATTCGTTGGTCAGCGTCGTTTCTCTTTGACGTTCGTCGTTCGACAGGGTCGCCGGATTGACGTCGCGCCGGCCCGAAACGGTTCTGGTTTTCTCATCGACGTACATCTGAGGAATAATCGCGCCAGCCCGCGCAAAGAGCGGGATCGTAAAAATTCCCTGCTGCCCCAGCCGTTCGCGATACACGGGCATCGCGGGAGTTTCCTGTCCCGCGCTGTCGTACCATTGCCGGGAATGATAATCGACCCACCGGCCACGCGGGAGATACACCCGCCGGTCCGTCTGGCCGAACGTCGCGACCACACCGAACAAGAGGGCGTCACCGATCAGCTTGACATTGCCGATC
>JBOHOS010000203.1:0-7160 GCA_050731295.1 Nitrospiraceae bacterium
CACGAGGTCCTGGGGCGACTGCAAACTACTCACGATATTTTGAGGACCAAGCCCGAACGCGTGGAGCAGGCGCCGAAGCGGAACGGGAAGCGGCGAACCCTGCGCGACGGGGAGTTTGATGGTGCAATACGTGTCGGTCAGGCGAAGACCGTAAGCGCGCAGGGCGCGGAGTCGAAGGGCGCCATGCAACCGTTCCTCGGCCCACGTGACCCGGATGCTCAGCGGCTGCCCCGACGAGCCGTTCGTATGGCGGACGATGAGTCGCCGCGGGTCAACCGTCTGTGCCACCACTTCCTCTCGGGGAAGCGCTTGCAAGTCTCGCCTGGAGGTGATCGGAATATGACGAAGATCCTCCGGAGTGCGAATGTCCCGGGGGCGCACCCCCGCCCGGTCGAAGAGCCGCCGGTAGTACGCCACATGGCGATAGGCGTGGCGCACGAGACGGCGGAGCTGCGCGTTCTGATACGCGACGAGGTCTTCTCGCGTCGAATGGGAGCGGCCCCATACACGGCGGAGCGCGGCGGCATGGTGGAGTGTAGCGGTCATGACGGTTTCATGAGCCGGCGCCGTGGGACGCTAGGCAACGGACCGCAATAAAATGTCCGGTCAGAAATCGCGTGGGCCAGCGCGACCATCGCTCCCATTTCATCAGCCAACGGAGGAACATCTTCTGGGTGGAGGCGGAGGCGTACGAGTGGATCCAGCCGGCGATCTGCACCGCCAACAGGCGCGGACAATGCATGACGCTCGTCAGCTCCACGACCTCCAGCCCCGCTTCCTGCAGCCATCGACTGAGCCGGCGCGGGCCGCAGGCGGCCCCGACGTAGTAGGGAACGAGGCCCAGGCGATTCAACCCGGGACAGGGCAATCGGTTGCGCACCGCGATGACCGGGTTCGCCAAGTTGTCCAGTGTGAGAAGCAATTGTCCGCCCGGTTTGAGCACACGGCGTAATTCACGCAGACTGGTGACGATGTTATCTCTGGAATGGAAATGATCCAGCGTCGAATTCGAGACAATCGCGTCGAACGTCCCGTCCGCAAACGGCAAGGCGCAGGTATCGGCTCCCACGGCCCGAAGCTTCGCGTGCCGGGACCGCGCCACATGCAGGGTCGAGAACGAGACGTCCATGCTGACCACGGACTCCGCCCGCGAGGCGAGCAGGGGATACAGGCCGTCACCCACGGCCTCGTCGAACACATCCGTCTTCAGGATGCATTTCACGCGGTCCCGGGGAAGCCACCGGTCCATCAACGACACGTTGACCGCATCACTATGCGCGCGCCACAACGCCTGCGGACGTGTCGCCTGCCAATCGATGGCGATGCCGTCCCAGTAATGAGAGGCATAACTGGTCACGCCCGGTGCTCCTTCTGGTGCGCTCTGTGCGACACCTCGGACTCTGCGACGGGCGTTCCTGTCACGCCATGGTCTCGAAGGAACCGTTCGGCGTTGCAGAGCACCGCTCGGCCGGACGCTGCGCCCAGTGCCGGTCTTCGCTCCGCGCCACCGGGGACTAAGACAAACAGCCGATCCAGTCCCGGAATCCACAGCGAGCGGCACAGGGCGGCGGCTCGTTCCTCCGGGCAGACCTGGTCGGAACCGATTGCGGTGATGCCGGCGAGGCGGCCGCGAACGCGGCAGATCAACGGCGTCTGCGCCAGAAAATTCAGCACGTGGTCATTGACCGAACGCCATCTGATCACATAGTCGAACGGGGTCTGAGGCTCGTTCCCGATCCGGATGCCCCATTTCAGCTTGTAACGCAGGAGACCGTCGTTCAGGATCGGAGGGCTCCCGCCGAAATCGATGGCCGCGCATCCGCGCTCGTTCGCGCAGGCAATTTCAAACACATACAGCGCCGCCAAGGCGCCGGCTTTCACCAAGGCTGGGTCTCCGTCCGCCGTCCCCAAAGAGAGGAAGCGGAGCTCATCGTTTCGTTGTTCGAAGATCCCGCCGGCGACGCGCTGTCCCCCGCGCCGCACCCAGATCAGGCCTCCGTGACGAAACGCCCGCCGCAGGCGATCCGGATTATGAATGACTGCAAAATCCGCGTGCCGCTTGCGCATCAGCGGTTCATACATGGTGTGATAAAAGACCTCGAAGTCCGCCTCCGAGTGCGAGACTTCGGAGGTCATCTTCTCGCGGCGCAGCGTCCGCAAATCTTCTTTGACGCTTTTACTGGCTCGAGCAAGCTGGGCCACATCAACCGGCGCCGCTATGCGACACGGGATACTTTCCGGCACGACCAGCTCGTCCCCCTCGAAGAACATCCTGGCGGACAGGCGGTCGACGCGAGCAATGGTCATGTCCGCTGAGGCGCCCAGCCGTCGTAGCGTTGACGGCAGCATCCACACCGGCACATGGGCGACGACCTCGCGCTGTGGCCGAGACGCGAAGAACCGGTGCGGCAGGTACTCGGCCCACGGCCGCGCGCCGGCCACAATGATGGTCGCCTGCCGCTCGGAATGCTTTGTGCGACCCGTGAGGATCGCGACCGGGACGCGGACGGCAGACCACGGCAGGACCAGGGGCAAGCACGAAGCCGCCGCGCGGTCCCAGCCCCACGGGACCTGCTGATAGAGCCGGCGCGCCCACTCGCCCGCTCCTTGCACATGCGCGCGCAGGCGGCTCATGCGTTCAATGCCCTTTTCAGCTTGTCGCCGGCCCATGCCCCAAACGATCGCGGGTAGATGACGTATCCGACGCTGAATCGATGAGTTTCGGAGTAGATCGCATGCCAGAGAGGTTTGTCCGAACGCACTTCAAAGAGCCGCACGTTCCAGCGTTCGTCCCATGACGTGATGATGTCCCGGGTGTCGGGGTCGCGGTATCTGAAGAATGATTTCCCGGGTTTTTCCGCATAGCTGACGTACAATCGCCACCCCGGCGAGCGACTGTTCGTGTGCCATCCCATATAGGCGCCCGGCGGATACCAGAGATGGCCGCTGCAGGCGATCTCCAGAGTTTTTGATGAGGTCATGTGTCGAACTTTGTCGGACACGACCTGATCCACCATCCGTCTCGTCTCCAGCACGGCCTCGTCCAAGACGGCGTCCTGGATATGAGGTCCATTGAACACAATCACATTCGAGATGGACCGGTCCGACGCAATCCCGTGCACATCACGGCCCGATTCGAGAATGGCTCGCAGCGATTGCTCCGATACCGCATCGAGAGCCCGGTCATCCGGTTGAAATGCAGACCGAAAGACGGAGGAGGCGGCGCGCTTCTGAGCCTGGATACACGTCTGCAGCGGATGAAGAAACGACTCGTCTTCACACCATTCATGCAGTTCTTGATAGGGTCTGCGAGAATCAAGTTCGCACGGGCGCATGAGAGCCTCCGTGAATGTGTATTGTCCGAAAGTCCCGCCGCCAGGGACCGATCTTTACGTGCCCGATCCTTCCGCAAGGGCGATAACCAAGCTTGCGCACCGCGCGCAGGCTCGCCGTGTTCTCCGGTGAAATTGCTCTCACTGTTCGGCGGTACCCCGCATCTCGAAAGAATCTCAGTATCTCCGCGCCCAGAGCGGGCGAAACAGCGCGGCCACGAACGTCAAATCTCGTAAACGAGTCGTAGAGATAGACCGCATCCGAGGCCAGTTGAATATGGCAAGACAGGAAGAAGGACCAGGCTTCGCCGGCGGCTGCCCACGTCACGGCGACCGGGAGCCCTTCAGAACGGGCGAGAAAGCCCCAATGTCCTGACTTCAGCCGACGCCGGACCTCGACTTCCGAGGTGCCGGGACGAAAGGCCAGGTACTCGGCCATGTCGGCCTGCGTCACCAGGCTGATGGAGATCGGCACACCGGCCGTCACGTCGGGAATCGGCTCGTGCACAGACCGATCAAGCAGCAGCAGCCGCCGATACCCCATCTCGCCGAGTGCCTTGAACCACAAGGTGCGTATCCCTTCGTTGCGGAGAATCTCCTTGATCCGCCTCCACGCCGAACTCCTTGTCCACTGCTCGCTTGTCATGACAGACATGGCCATGTTGCAGATCTGCGCCTCCCGGATCACTGAAACACGGGCTCGGTCGCGGTCAGGGCCGAGAACACCGTGTGTGTTTTCCCCGTGCCGTCGTACGGCCAGGAACTGATAGGGCTGATCGTGAGGTCGATCTCGCCGAGAATGGCCCGCAAACGCCGCCGCGTCGCGTCGGGGCTGTGACGATCGGCCGCATAACCGGTCACTTCCAGACGAAATGCTTGTATAGTCTCCTGGTACAGCCGGTACTCCCCCAAGCGAAGCCATCCGGCCAAATGGTCGACGATCGCTCGCGTCGTCTGGACTCGCCCGTCCGCAAGGCGCACCGCTCCGCGCGCCCGACCTTCGATCGACCTCAACAGGGGAAGTTGCCGGCCGCAGGGACATCGCTCTGCAGACGCGACGGCGAGATCACCCGTGTCGTAACGCAACAGCGGCATCGTTCTCGCGCGCAGATCGGTGACCACGATCGCGCCGAGTTCTCCCGGACAGGCCGGCTTCCCGCCTCGTAGAACCTCGACCAAGTGGGTATCCGCGTTCACATGCAGCCCCTGGCGCTGCTCGCAATGCCAGGCGATGTACCCCACCTCGGTCTGTCCGTACACGCCGATCGGATCGACGCCGAGAGCCCGCTTCACGAGCCCGCGCGTCTCCGCATCAAGCAATTCGCCGGCACAGAAGACGATGCGCGGCTGTGTCGGCTTGACACGGGCGGATTCGATCGCTCGCGCCACGCGTCGAAGCGCGGTGGCGGTGCCGACCACGACATCGGCCTTGGACCTGAGAAAGCGGGTCAATTGTTCCTCGATCGGTTGTTGAGTGGAGATCCAGGCTTTCCGCGAGACGCCGAACTGCTGCAGCGGGTGCGACGGACCCGTCCGGATCTGAAACTGGGCGGTCATTTGACGCCACCGAAAGCCGTGCTCAAACCACAGGCGCAACCCCACGGCTCGCCGGAGGCGCTCTTCAAGCGGTTGCTTCCAAATCCGAAGCGGATGGCCCGAGGAGCCGCTGGAATCGAGGAAGGTGCACCGTCGTGTGTCGACGCCTCGCGCGAGGAGTTCTCCGTGTTGAGCGGCTTCTTTCACCATGGCGCTGGTGATGATCGGCATGCGTCCGATATCCTCAAAACCCTTCACACGGCGCGCATCAAAGCCGGGTTGATCCCAGACCCGGCGATAGAACGGTACGGTGTGGTAGGCATGGGAGACGGCCGCTCGGAGCAGTTCGTCTTGAAGCCGGGCGAGAGACTCCGGGGCGCGCCTCACATTCGACCGAAGTCGCTGCAGCAGCATCCAGGTGCGTACGGCGTCCGTCATCGTCGGCTTCCCACGGCAGGGTGCGCGCCGTCCGGACCGATCATCTTCGAGACGATCATCCGAGTTTTCTCCCCGGGGTTGACGGAAATCCGTTCCACGCGCTCAATGTCGAGACGGAAACCATCGGGCAGGACGCGACGGAGGTCGGTGTCGAGCCTCGTGAGCAGGCGCCCGTTCCGCGCTGGGACCGCCAGTTGAACCGTGAGGCGGCAGGCGTTCTCCTGGACAATCCGCCATTGACGCAGGTCGGTATACCCGCCGAGGACCTCGTGAAAAACAGGCCAGAAGAGCCGGCTGCCGTCGGGCAGGAGGACGGAATCAACGGCGCGTCCGTAGATTCGCCTCAGCAGAGGCAAGCTTCGGCCGCATGCGCATGGCGCGGCCTGTATCTCCGCCAGATCGCCCGTGTCATAGCGAATGATCGGCATGGTCCACATGCCGAGCGCCGTGGCGATTATCGATCCTTGTTCACCCTCCGGGGCCGCCACCTCCACGATGTGGCTGTCGGCACTGACATGGAACCCGTTCCGATGCTCGCATTCCCACGCGAAGTTGGAGCATTCGACCAAGCCGAAGACATCCACGGGATCGGATCCCAACACCGATCGCACCAGCCGCCGTGTGGCCGGCGCCAGCGTCTCGCTGTCTGATATGACGATCCGTGGACGAGGGGTCTCACATCCCAGCACCTCGACGGCTTCGGCCAACGCATGCAAGGTTCCCGCGCTCGCGACGATCACATCGTGTGCCGTTTGAGCGAGGCGGAGCGCCCAGGATTGCGGCGGGTCCTGAATGGATACCCACATTTTTGGAGCCAACCCGAGACGTTGAATAAGAAACGTCCGGCCTGGAGTCATCCGTATTTCCAGCGTCCGATCGGTCCAACGAAAGCCGTGTTCGAACAGGATGCGCCATGCCACCGCGCGCTGCCACCGCTCGTCGCGGGACTTCAGAAAGATCCGAAGCGGTGTCCCCGTGGATCCGCTGGTCGCGACGGTCGCACACCGCGCGGGATCGATTCCGCGCGCCACCACCTCGTCCGGAGCTGCGGCCTTGAGACGTTGTTTGGTGAGAATCGGAATTTTGACCACATCATCCAGCGATCGAAATGTCTCCGGCCGGAATCCGGCCTCGTCATAGAGCGCGCGATACAACGGAACATTCTGGTAGGCGTGAGCCAACAGCGTGCGAAGCTGTGTTTCCTGCAATCGCCGGAGGCGTTCGGGGCGCCAATGGCTTGACGCGAGGGCCCTGCGAATGGACCGGAATGTGTTCCACCCTTCAACCATCATCGGAGACCGGCCTTCTTCCACCAAGCCTTCATCAATAAGTGACACCCTTCCCCCGCTGGTCCCGTATCTCACCGACCGGCACGATGACCGGCGTTGGGACAAGCCGATCGCCGGCATTCGACCGGGCGACTCGTCCTTCTTCGTGATATTCCTTCTCCGTATTGACCGACCACACGTCGAGGCGCTCGCCGGCGAGATTGCGAGCCGCGTAGATGCCGGTCAGCATCGAATGGTCCTGATTGTTGTACCGATGCAACCCGTTTCTTCCGATGGTCTGGATATTAGGGATGGTTTCCAGATATCGCCGCACCAGGCTTACACTGTCCTGGTACCACCGGTCGTAGACGGGGTAAGCCTTTTCCATGCGCACCACGGTTCCATCTTTCACCTCGTCGGGATCGATCAATCCGAGTTGAGCGCATTCCCGAATGCCCAGTTCGACGAGCTGATCCTGCGGCCATGACCAGGCCTCGTCTTTTTCCCACAGAAAGTATTCCAGCCCCAGGGATGTCCGCGATGGATCCGGCACCATGTACGGACTCCAATTTTTATAGTTCTGAAT